>JBKKDE010000136.1:0-8652 GCA_046708665.1 Candidatus Zixiibacteriota bacterium
CCCACTCACCCCAACAATTTGCCAGCAATCCGCCGTAGATGACATTGTCGGCGTCGCGCACGAACAAATTGATTGGCATGGGAGTGTGATCGTTCATGCGCACCATAATAAACTCAAAGAGCGCGTCCTTGATCAGCGCAATATCTGAAGGCGAAGCGGTTGGTTCGCACGAGATACGGAGAGTGTCGGGGAGTGTCAGCATTCTGACTAACTTCTGCGTGGCGGGCATTGCACCATCTATTTCCAAAACTCTTCCAACTTCCGATACGACTCCGGAAATTCACCGGTGAAACGCAGAAACGCGGGGATCGGATAACGGATCCCGCCCTTGTGCGTCCCCTCTAACCCTTCGACAAGTTGCGCCGCTTTCGACTTCGGAAGTGAGAATGCCATTTCCTCATCGGTTGTGCCGCCAAAGATGCGGTCGCCGTAGCACGGGAGCACATACTGGCACTCACCTGTCTGCATCGCTCCAATGATCAGGTCTGCACAATCGACACGTCCGGCGGTTTGTGATTGCATCGCCCCGCCGCCGTGATACAGGGCGGCCGTCACCAGACGCAGTACTTGTGCAGGATTGGCATAGACGACCACGGCATCCCAGTCATAGTCGACACGCGCCAAGGGCCCGCAGACGAGGTATTGGTATTCGCCATGCCTGAAATGCGGTATCGCCGCCTCGGTCTTGGAACCGGCTGCGGCAGTTGCCGTGTACATGCCCGCACAGGCATGACCTTCTGTTAGGTATGGCACTCTTTCCTCGAAACCAAAGAACGCCTTCGTAATCGGACAGGAGATATCCTCGTTCGACATCGCCAGCGTCCACCCATACCGACGCGCCAATCCGATTGCCTGACAGATGGCGGTTTCGAATCCCAATTCCGACTTGGGACGTTTCGCTTTCTTGGGAAGCTCTTCGCCCGGCTTAATCATCTTCACCGCAACAGGGAATGTCGCGGGTCGTGTGTGCTTCTCTATATGAGCGGCGAATTCGGCATTGGTCATGGGTGAGGCCTATCGAATGCAGCCTGACTGGGCTACTAAAACACGCTAAACTTGAAATACTTCTTGGGATTGGCCATGATGTCGTCGATCAGTCCACGGGTATCGGCCACGAGATCGCGGACCTCGACATACAGCATCGAGTCCGAGGACAACTTGCCCATCGTGCCTGGGCCGGTATCCCACTTCGCCAACAGAGAATCGCTGCGCGTGGTCACTTGGCGCAGGCCGACATATAGCGATGAATCATACACCAGCTTCGAGAGCGTGCCGTTGCCGTGCAACAGATCGTGTGACAGCGTGTCAAATGATCCCGCCACCGTCTCCATTGAGGCAACCAGGCGACGTTGTGTGCCGACCAACTCTCTCATGGCCAGTTTGGAGGCGATGATGAGCGAATCGATCTCGTACGTCGTCGCGCTGTTGGTCATGAGTCGTCCGACCAATCCTTCGCCCTTCTCGATCCGGCCGATTGCGGTGTTCAATTGCGAGAGTGTGAGCTTCAATGTATCCATCAATCCGGGGACACTGGCAAGCACGCCCGACATGTCGTTGCCCACATCGGTCTGAAGTGTCGCTCCCGGTGTCGCGGGACCTTCGCCAAGCTTACGCACCGACAGCGATACATACTTGTCACCCATGAGCCCCATGCTGCTGACAGTGACTTTTGATTGATCGGAAACAAGCCCCCATGCGTCTTCATTGACTTTCAGTGCCACATGGACTCTGCCGACTCCGCCCTGCTCAACAAACTCGATCTTGGTCACATTGCCGACCTCGATACCGCCGAGCCACACAGGAGACCCATTCACGAGCCCGCTGACATCGTCGAGATACGCATGCAGCTCATGCGACTTCTCGAAGATGGTCATGCCCGTGCCGTTGAATGCTGCCCAGCTCAGCACCGCGAAGGCGAACAGAATGATCACGCCAACGCGCACTTCAACCCATGGCACCCGTCCGCTCCGCTTCATCAGCCGACCGCCTTACGTCCGCAGGACCCTGGCTCGCATCCATGCGTGCAGTTGTTGCCGCGGACATCCCACACCTCGCCTTTGGCTTCGAGGAACGCCAGCGAGTCCGCGTGCATATCAGAGAGTGCCGGTAGCTCGATGATCATCTTGTGCATATCGATTTCCAGCTGCGCATCCTCGGGCATCGGCGGCATGTCCATGACCGTCTCCCAACGTCGGTAAAACGATTTCACTTTCGCCATATCCTGCGTGCGCAGGACGACAGCGATCTCACGAACATACTGGATCGCTACCGCATCGATAGCCGAACAACATCCACTCATAGTAGCTCCAATGAAACACTAATTGCGCTGTGATGCAACTGACCGGGCCCCGCGTTCACGCATCATTTCGGACCGGTTGAGCAATCAATTCCCCAATCAAGCCGCGTACTTTGTCGGCTATTTCGTCGCGAACACGTCTAAATATACTCGCAATCTCAGCCTCTGTTCCCAGGGCCTTCGCCGGATCCTCGAACGACCAGTGCAATTGCCGCACATGGCCAGGCACAACTGGGCAATGCTCCTTTGCGTGGTCGCAAACTGTGACAACGATCTCGGCAGAGGAGAGCATGGTCACGTCAACAACAGTCGATGGTTGCTGAGAAATATCAATCCCGATTTCCTGCATGGCAGCCGCGGCCCTCGGATTGAGACCATGTGCCTCGAGGCCAGCGGACATTACGGAGAGCTGACCACGACCGATGTGGCGGGCAAAGCCCTCGGCCATTTGGGAACGGCAGGAGTTCCCGGTACACAGAAATAGTATATTCATCGCGCGCCTTTCGACTCGCTCGGAAGCGCGTTGACCGATGCCAGAAACGGAGCCAGGAATTCCTGGACATGCTTCTGATCGGACTTGAGCAACTCATTCCCGGTGCCATCCAAGACCATCGATCCGTTGTGAAGCACGATAAAGTGATCGGTGACTTCGAATGCATCGGCGATTTGATGAGTCACAACGATCGAAGAGACCCTCTTCACTGTCTGCAATTTCATAATCAGCTCGGTAATCGCTTTTGTCGAAATCGGATCGAGTCCCGTCGTCGGCTCGTCGTAAAGCATAATCAACGGATCGACTGCCGCGACTGCCCGTCCGATTGATACGCGACGCTGCATCCCGCCCGAGAGCGAGTCGGGCAGTTCATCGATGAGATCTTCGGACAAATTCAGAAACTTCAAAGTCTCGCGGACAACCTTCTCAATCTCATCCAGCGGCTTGTCAGTGTGTTCGAGCAGGGCAAACCCGATATTCTCTCCGACTGTCATCGAATCAAAGAGTGCCCCACCCTGAAACACATAGCCGATCTTGGTTCTGAGCTCGCGCCATTCGTCCTCATTGGAGCTCGTCATATCGCGACCGTTAACGAATATCTTCCCGGTCTGAGCATGCACCAATCCCGACACCAATTTGAGTATCGTGCTCTTGCCGGAGCCGGAGATGCCCAGCATGACCACGGTCTCGCCCGGCTTGACATGAAAGCTGACATCACGCAAAACCGGCGTTTCTCCATACGCGAACGACACATTTTCGAATCGAATCATTGCCTACATCAACCCCTTCAGGTGCGGCACGACTAAGCGTGTGAACAGAAAATTAACAAACAGGATTGTGATCGAGCAGGCGACGACGGAATTGGTGGTCGAGCGACCGACTCCCTTGGTGCCACCTTTGGTGGTGAAACCCATGTACGTAGAGATTGTCGCGATGATCATGGCAAAGAGAAACGGCTTGGAGAGTCCGATGATGAAGTTACCAATGGACAATTTCTGAATAACATTGGTCCAATAGGCCGTGCTCGAGATATGCGCAATGTACACAGCGATGACCCACCCACCCGCAATGGCGATGAAATCGCAGATGACAGTCAGAATGGGCAACATAACCAGGAGTGCCCAGAATCGTGTTACCGCCAGCTTGCGGATCGGATCGACACCGAACGCCACCAACGCGTCGATCTGCTCCGACGATTTCATCGAACCAATCTCGGCGGTGATTCCAGCCGCGACCCTGGCCGCAACCATGAGTCCGGCGAGCACCGGGCCCAATTCGCGGATGATTGCAATCGCCAGGACACGTCCCAGGTAATTCTTCGAGCCAAAATCCGCGAGCTCAATCGAGAACTGAAGAGCCATTCCCTGCCCGGCGAACATTCCCGTGAGCACAACGACAAACAGGGAGCCAACACCGAGATAGTACATCTGCTCCATCATGTCGGCGAAGTAGAATGGCCGTCCGAATAGACGCGCGACAAGACGTCCGGAGTAATACGCCAGCCCCTGGACGTCGTAGGCGAAACGCTTGAGAATGCCTAAGAATCGAAACATAATTGACCCGTGTTCTACACAGTATACCAACCGGCGACCATTAAATGTTGGACTTTATGAAGCGTCCCCCGCGCTTGCATTACGTTTGTGGGGTGTGTATCGTTGACCTACCTGAGTTCGTGGGGATGGTCCCCTAAACGGGGCCTGAGATCATACCCCTCGAACCTGATCCGGGTAATGCCGGCGTAGGGAAACGGACCAGGTGGGTGCCCGTACCAAACAATCGGGCACCGGTTCATACCGTTTCCGTAAGTCTGGAAGCGGTTTTATGTTTTTAGGCCCCGGGAAAGGACTGTCGCCATGGCACGGTGTCATGACGCATCTCCCCGGAAACTGCTCGGCTTCGCACTGCTCTTCGTCTCACTCTACTCAGTCCCCGCCTGGGGGCTTAGCGGACGTGTCTTCGACGCACAGACTTCCCTCCCGGTCGGCGGGGCCACGATTCGCGTGACCTCAGCAAATCTGGCGATCGCTGCGGATGACTCCGGGCGATTCACTTTGGAAGGGCTTCCAGAAGGTGCGTTTGAAGTCTCTGTCAGCCACGTCGCCTACCATCCGTGGAAAAGGCGGATCGAGACGCCATCCGACCTCAGTGACGTCCGGCTCCAGCCATTGATCCTGCAAGGTCAGGAGATCGTTGTCACAGGAACACGCGCGACTAGGGGCGAGTCACCGGTGGCGTTCGACAACTTGTCCCAAGAAGGGATCCGTCGGTCGTATTACGCTCAGGATGTCCCCATGCTGCTCACCGAGTCGCCGGGAGTATATGCGTACTCGGACAACGGCAACGGTATCGGATATTCGTATCTGTCGATCCGTGGTTTTTCTCAACGACGCGTGTCCGTACTGATTAACGGGGTGCCGCTGAATGATCCCGAGTCTCATGAAGTGTATTGGATCGACATACCTGATCTCCCCGAGAACACTCAAGATATTCAGATTCAACGCGGAGTCGGGACGACGTTGTACGGTGCCAATTCCATCGGTGGAACTATCAATGTACTGACGCATTACCTGGCCCCGGAGCGCGAAATCAGTTTCAACTCGGGAATTGGTTCTTATGACACACGCAAGTTCACAGTCGGATTCAATTCCGGCTTGATTGATGACCGTCACTCGGTTTACACACGCTTTTCCCGGATAGTCTCTGAGGGATACCGCGACAACGCGTGGACCGATCTCTGGTCATACTTCCTCGCGGCGGCGCGTTATGACGAGCACTGGACCAACCGTTTGAACATCTTTGGCGGCCCCGAGCAAACACACCTCGCATATAAGGGATTGCCGCGGTGGTTCCTCAACGGAGATACCACATTCTATGACACAACCAGCACCAACAAAGGAACTCTCCCCCGTCCGAGCGGTGACACTGATAGAGATCGTCGTTACAATCCCTTCGATTGGGAGAATGAAACCGACAACTTTAATCAGCCGCACTACCAATGGCTGACAGAGTACCGGCCGGACACTCTTTGGAAATTTGAGAACACAGCGTATTACATCAAGGGCGAAGGTTACTACGATCAGCTGCGCACCAATGCCGACTTTGGCCAGTACTACCTGACTCCCTTCAGCTATCCCGAATCGGAAGACGAAATTTCGACTGCCGATCAATTGTGGCGACGCCGATGGGTCGAGAATGATTTCTGGGGGCTGATACCACGTGTCACTCGCAAACATTCGAAGGGAGTGTTCTCAGCCGGAGTCGAATTCAATCGCTTGGTCGCCGACCATTGGGCCGAGGTACAGTCGGTGCGTCCCGCGCCACCAGACTTCACTCCAGGACAGCGGTACTACGACTACGATGGCCGGAAAACTGTGGTCACACCGTTCGTGCAGGAAGTCTTCACACTCGACCAGCGCATCACATTGACTGGGGCATTGAGCTACTCATTCAAACGGTACGAACTGACGAACAACGAATTTGCCAACGGATTCGATCAACGAGTCGAGCACAAGACAGACTACAACTTTTTTTCACCCCGCGCTGGTGTGACCTTGAAACCCGCCCCAGAACTGAGTCTGTTCGGAAGTGTCAGTTACAACGAACAGGAGCCAATCAACGATGAGGTATTCGATCCCACCGATTTCTTCGCGGACGCCGACGCGTTCTTTGGCCGTACGGAGTTGACGAGCGAAGGAGTGCTACTCGGCTCCGATCCATTGATCAAGCCCGAACGACTGGTGAACTTCGAGCTCGGGGCATCAGTCGAGAAGCCACGGTGGCGGGCCGAAGTGAATCTCTACCACATGCGCTTCCATGATGAGATTGTCTACAACGGCCAAATCAACGACGACGGAGTACCCATACGCGCCAACGCTCCAAGCTCGATCCATCAGGGTATCGAACTCTCAGGGGTAGCAGAGGTAACTCAAGGACTACGAATCGAAGGAAATGCCTCACTGAGCGACAATCACTTCGATGAGTTCACCGACTACGTACCCGATTGGGCAAACTGGGGTGACTACCTGCCCATCGACACAGTGGATCGCGCCGGCAACACGATCGCCGGATTCCCGAATCAACTGGCCAACCTGCGCCTAACATACGATCACAAATACGGCTCACTATCGGCGCACGGTCAGCACGCTGGTGAACTCTTCGTCGACAACTCGGAAGAGGAAGCGAAACGGATCGCCCCGCGCACTGTATTAAATTTGCGTGGCTCAGTGAAATTTCAGGAAGCAGTTGGTTGGGCCGGAGTCGACCTGTTCGTCCAAGTCAACAATGTCTTCGATAAAGAGTATGAGACCGGGGGCTATGTCGATGAGGAGGGTCCGCTCTTCATTCCAGCCGCGAAACGCAACTTCTTCGCGGGGCTGAGAGCGCGGCTCTGAATTGCTCCCACAATCGTGCCTGTCAGCCCTCGGGCTGACGTAACCGGGGGTTAGCCGATGGGCTAACCCCCACTGAGAACATCTGCTACATTTGCACCCTATCGATTGGCTGCTGATTGCCGGATTCTTCATCCTGCAAGCGTATGTAGGATTTGGCCGTGCCCGAAGCAGCCGACTTCGCGACACAACCGATTACCTCATCGGTGGGCGGGCATTAACAATGCCGGCGTTTGTGGCATCGTTGGTGTCGACCTGGTACGGTGGCATTCTCGGTGTCGGCGAGTATTCGTATTTGTACGGCGTCTCAAACTGGCTCGTGTTCGGGGTACCTTACTATCTCTGGGCCATTGTCTTTGCAGTCTTCCTAGCACGGAAAGCCCGTCGTACCCACTTCATCTCACTTCCGGACCATCTCGGCCAAGCCTACGGACGCGGCCCCGCACTGTTGGGTGCGTTGATCGTGTTTGTGATGACTGTGCCCGCCGCGTATGTCCTTATGCTTGGCAACTTTGGTGAGTTTCTACTCGGCTGGCCACTCTGTGTAGGCGCAAGTGTCGGCGCAGGGCTGTCGATCATGTATCTGTTTATCGGCGGATTTCGTTCCGCGATACGAGCCGACTTGTTGCAATTCGTCTGCATGTTCGGCGGCTTCTCCCTCATCCTGCCATTTGCAATCAATGAATTCGGCGGTTGGTCCTTCCTGACATCCAATCTTCCCGCGACTCACCTGACTGCCAGTGGCGGCAATTCGTGGTGGTTCATCATCTCGTGGTACTTCATCGCGACCTCAACACTTGTCGAGCCCGCTTTCTACCAACGCTGCTACGCCGCCAAAGATGAGAAAACCGCCAAGCGCGGCATCTTCTGGTCGGTGGCCTTCTGGATCCTCTTCGACTTCATGACCACCAGCACCGGCCTCTACGCGCGCGCGGCACTTCAAAGTTTGGACAATCCGTCAATGTCGTATCCTGTTCTTGCCGAACGTGTCCTGCCTGCCGGAGTCCTCGGACTATTCTACGTCGGGTTGCTGGCGACAGTCGTCTCAACTGTGGATTCGTATATGTTCCTGTCGGCGATCGCTCTCGGACGCGATGTCATGTCCCGTGTCCGAACTATGACCGATCACGCAGTGCGCACATCGACACGTTGGGCGCTGCTGGTTTCGGCGATCTGCGCTGTCGCACTCGCGGTGGGAACTCAATCGGTGATTGGAATCTGGAAGAACTTGGGATCAGTCGGTGTGCCGATGCTTCTGTTGCCGGTACTGACAACGTTTCGAGCCACTCGCCTGCATCTCAGTCAACGATTTGTGATTCTATGGATGATCCTGCCGGGGCTCGCGTCACTTTCGTTGGTTACAATCAACTGGCTCACAGGCACCTATCCATTGGGATTGGAACCGATCTTTCCGGGGCTGATTGTCTCGCTCGTGTTCGCGGGATTCGCGTACAGGAAATCGTAGGATGCGTGCG
>JBKKDE010000137.1:0-2768 GCA_046708665.1 Candidatus Zixiibacteriota bacterium
CAGAGTATTGGTCTTATCCGTCCTATCGGTCCTAATCCTCGCTCCGAAACCAGCGAGCGCCATCGATGACCTCGACCGCCTTTACATCATCAACAGTCTCGGCGAAAATCTCACCATGATCGACCGCGCCGGAGACTCCGTAGTGACCAATCTCATGCCACTCGGCGGCTGCCCCAATCGCATACGCGCTCACAACGGCCTGCTATTCGTCGTAAATTCCTGCACCGACGATCTCATGGTCATAATCCAGTCAACCCACGCAGTCGTTCGCACAGTCCACTTTCCGAGCGGTGATAATCCTTGGGACATTGCAATCATCGATGACTCCCTCTGCGCTATCTCCATGCTCTTGACCAACGAGGTGGCGATCATCAACTATCAAGAGGGCAACGAAAGCCGGCGGTTCACCGTTGGGGCCGCGCCAGAAGGTTTGTTGTATGCAAATGGTCGTTTGTGGGTTGCCAACTGCGCGCTCGACTTCGGCACCTTCGAATATGGGCAGGGGACAGTCTCGATCAGCAACGAATCGCTCAACGCAACCGCGGCCACCGCAAACGTTGGGACCAATCCGCAAGTGATGGTGCTCGGAGATGACGGGGCCGTGCACGTGATGTGCACCGGGAATTACTTTGACCGTTTCGGTGAGATCCATACACTCGATCCCAACTCATTGTTTCCCACGGACACAATCATCATCGGCGATTTCCCCGGTGATCTCGTTGCCGGCCCTGAGGGCAACGGCTATCTCGCCGGTGGCGGATTCGTCGATTCAGGATTTGTATTTCGCTACGAAACCGGCTCACACACACTACTGAATGGCCCCGCGAACCCGTGGAAGACCGCACAAGGTGTCCTGAGCATAGCCCCACGCGCCGAGGGCGGCGTGTTTGCTCTGGCATTCGGTGGCGATTCGGTCACCGAGCTGTCGCTCCAGGGAACACTCGTGCGGGCGTGGCCGGTAGGGGATGGCCCTGGCTATGCGGCACATGTCACCAACCGACTTCCCGGAGATGTCAATCAGGATGGTATTCACAACGTTCAAGATGTCGTTGGCATCGTCGGGCTGGCATTTCGCGGTGAACCGTCGCCGACACGACCCGGGGCGGCTGACGTCAATGGCGACTGCGTCTACAGCATTGTCGACGTGGTAAAGATCGTGAATCATGTGTTTCGCGGCGGAGATGAACTCTATTGGGGATGTGCCGAATGATGAAGTGCCGATGGTTTTCCGTGCTGGGGACATTCGTCATCCTCGTCTCGTGTTCGCCGAAGGAATCGCCTGAGGTGGCCACGGCACATTCGCCCGGAGCGCTGATCATCGCCTATTCCGCCGACAGCGCCGACACGTTCGTGGCGAATCGAACCGATTCGGTGCTGACGCTCGACTGGCTGCGCGAGGTTGTGCACGTGCACCAACTGGAGTTCATCGCGAAGTCATTCGCCTACGGCACCCTCGTCGAACAGATCGGCTACCGTCGCAACGGTGAGGGTGGCTATTGGCTCTACAAAGTGAACAATCAGATGATCCCCAAATCGTCCGATGCACACACAGTCTCTTGGAGCGACACACTAACCTTCTTCTTCGACGAGCGATGACTACGAAGCATGACGTCTTTGCGAGCCCCATGACGCGCGCTCTGCGTCATGGGGCGAAGCAGTCTTTGTTTCCCATGTGAGTCGCCAAAGCGAGGAGTGATCGGGCTGTCGTTGCGAGAAGCGAAGCGACGAAGCAACCCCCAGCCATCCTCCACAAAGCAGCCCGTACTGAACTCTCAAAGGTTGCGGACTCCGCGCCCGACCGTATATTCCCCTCGTGACCCCCGACGGCTCCCGCTGGCTGACGATCCCAAACGCTCTCTCCATCTCACGGATCGCACTGATCCCTGTGTGGTGGTGGCTAATGAAATCCGGCCACACATTCTGGGGCGCAGCGCTGATCGTCTACGCGATTCTTTCCGATGTCGCCGACGGCTGGATCGCCCGACGCTGGAATCAGCACAGCAAATGGGGGAGAGTGCTCGACCCCATCGGCGATAAACTTGCTGCGTTCGTTGTCGGCCTGTTCTGTGTGATGCACCGCGATATGCCGCTCCTGGCATTCTTGCTAACGATTGCCCGTGATGTTGCGCTACTGGTTGGGGGTCTAATTATCATGCGCAGCCGACATGTGGCCCCACCATCGGTGGACATGGGCCGCTACGCCGCACTGCTCTGGGGACTTGTCCTGCTCCTCTACGCCTTCAATTGGCAACCGTATGCTGGTTACGTAGTCTGGCCGGTCGCAGTCTTCTACGTCGCAGCGGGTTTCGCCTACGTCCGACGGCTCATATAGCGAAAGGTCAACGTTTGTTCACCTCTCCCTCAGGGAGAGGTCGTCACGCGCCCGGAGGGCGCGGGGACGGGTGAGGGGAAACCCGTGCAACAACGATGGCGTCGCAATTCGAAACTCCCCATATTCCACCCATGAACCACCCCACACTCGGCTACGGCGTCATCGACATCCACATCCACGTTGCCCCGTTCGCGCAGATGCATCCGCCGATCATGGCGGCGATGAAGAAGGGGAAAGACTTCGCCATCATCGAACGTGTCGAACACGATCCCGAATACCTGATCGGTATGATGGACGCCGCCGGAATCGAGAA
The DNA here is from genome assembly GCA_046708665.1 of Candidatus Zixiibacteriota bacterium. Lineage (GTDB taxonomy): Bacteria > Zixibacteria > MSB-5A5 > WJJR01 > WJJR01 > JACQFV01. Next base: position 2,646 of record JBKKDE010000137.1, read on the forward strand.
GTGTGGCATCATCAATTATGTCGCCCCAAAGCTGATGGGATTCACTTTCGAAGCGAACAAGTTCTCGGCAGACTATGTGAAAAACCACCGCGACCGCCTCTTCGCCCACGGCTCCATTGACCC
>JBKKDE010000138.1:0-4040 GCA_046708665.1 Candidatus Zixiibacteriota bacterium
GCACCTGACGGTACGAGCGAACCTCGCCGCACACGAGGGTGGTCACCACTTCTTCGTGCGTGGCGCCGAGCACCATCGGACGCTCGTGGCGGTCATTGATGCGCATGAGTTCGGGACCCATTGCATCCCAACGACCGGTCTTCTGCCAGATTTCGCCTGGGCATAAGACAGGCATTGTGATCTCAAGCGCGCCCGAACGGTCCATCTCGTCGCGCACGATATTCGATATCTTCGTAAGCACCCGCTGCATCATCGGCAGATAGATGTACACTCCGGCCGTAAGCTTGCGGATGTACCCCGCCCTTAACAGGAACTTGTGGCTAACCAATTCCGCGTCTGTGGGGTCTTCCCGCAGTGTCGGTATGAACATTTGCGTCATGCGCATGATCGAAAGTCCTCTCTAATGAAAACAAGGGGCCATGGCCCCTTGCAGTCCGTCCGTATCGAACCAGTGCGGATCGTAATGATACAATAAATAGCACCGCCGTCAAATGTGAAAACAAAAGGGGCGCATCGGAAAGGATGCGCCCCATTGATAACTCAATCCGCTAGTCTAACTCCGCGGTTTCTTCTTCACCCGCACCCGCGCGGTGTCGTCTTTAGTCTGCTCCGGCTCCTTCGGCTTCTCAGTCTCTTTCGCTTTCGCAGTCTCCACACTGGCCGGACGGCCCTTTATGCGATCGTCGACGCCGTCATTGTTCTTGTCGATGTAGTTATCGTACCTCTCGGAGTCTTTCGACTTTGATGATTCGCGAACATCCTCCTTCAGCCGTTCGAGCAATGTCTTGCTGTTGGCGGCCTTCGATTTCTTCACGGACGACCTCGACCGGCTCGAATCCGTGGGCGCGACCGAAGAGGACGACGACGATCCCGACTTTTTTTTCGCGTCGATGGCATACAACGGCGACGCAAACAGACTGATCAGTCCGAGTGCGCACGCTATGGTCAGGAATCGTCTCATTGTCACAGTCTACTTATACATCGGAACCCGCGCTTCGTCAATGACGAAGCCGATTGTCAATTGCCGCCCTTGCTGCGCTTGGCCGAGCTGCCCTTCCCGCTCTTGCCGGCCGTCTTGGCGTTTGCCGCATCGGACTTGTACGCTTCGGCAACTTTCACATTGCCGCTCGACGAGCTACGCTTGGCAGTGCTCACTTCGGTATGCGACGATTTCTTCACTCCGACATCGCCGCGCTTCACATTACTTGCGCTGCTTGCCGTCGGCTGTTTCGCGATCTTGTAGTTCGCATTGCTGTTTCCATCGCTGCGCTTCATTTCGCGGGAGCCAGACTTCGCCGAACTACGGACACCGGCACTGGCGTTGGTCGGCTGCTTCGCGATCTTGTAGTTTGCCGCACTGCTGCCTTCGCTGCGTTTTGCACTCCCGGTACCAGACTTCGATGAACTCTTCATGTCTACACTGCTGGTAGTCGGTTGCTTCAAGACCTTGTAGTTGGACGTGCCACTGCTTTCGCTGCGCTTCACTTTGCCTGCGTCAGACTTCGACGAGCTCTTCACGTCGGCGCTCTTGGTCGACGGCTTCATGATCTTGAAGTTCGAGTTGTTGTCATCGACGGCGCGTTTCTCACGCCCGAAGACGTCCTTGCCGTTGCTCTTGCCGGAGTTGAAATCGCGCCTGTCGTCGTCATCGTTCTTCACACGCGATCCGCGATCGTCATCGTCGTCGCCATCATACCCACCGCGAGTCGACGATTTGTAACGTCCACGGTCGTCATCATCCCAGCGATCATCATCGCGGTCATAGACACGGTAATGGTTGCGCTTGCCTGAGCTTTTCTCATAACGGAAGTGATCGTCGGCATCCCAGCGACCCTTCTTATAGACACAGCCGCGCGAATCGCCGAAGCGGTTGTTGCGGTAGTAATCGCGCTTCGAGAAGCAATTGACCTCATGACGGCGGATCAGGCGCCGCCCATCATAGCAGGTAATGACACGGCGTCCTGTATAGTGACGCGGAACCCAGCATGGTGCCACACCAATGTAGATGTTGTCGACATAAATGCGCGATCCAATCGGCCAGCCGATGTAAACCTCACCATAGAACACATCCGGCCAGGGATCGTAGTCGTAGCTGTGCTGGTAACGCGGGAACGGTCGCACTTGGAACGTTGCCACGTCGGTCGCGCACCAATCGTAGTAGCGTCCGGTAATATTACGGTTCACGACATCGATGTAGTGATAGCGGTCGGAGCCGGCGCGGAAGTCGCGCATCTCAGGCGCAATCCTCGATCCCGGATTGACCGACTGCAGATAGACAGGCCATTCAGGCAAACTGATCGGAATCTCAGACGCGATGGCCTGGATGTACTCTGTCCCTGCCGGACCTTCAATTGTCCAATCGTAGTCGTCGTACGAACGCGGGAAACTGATCACATCCCCGGCTTGCACGAAGTTGTCCTCCCATGGCGCCGACGGGAAGAGAATACGCATGTGGCCGCGCGAGTCGATGTTATAGAGAATCAGGAAGGCATCGCGCGTGACCTCGACATTGACATTGATGTTCTCGCCGGGATAGTAGACACCATCCATTCCTCGATCGGGCCACACGTAAACCTCAAGGTCGGCGCGTGGACGCGGCGTGATGCGAAGTTGAGCGCCGATTTCGACATCGGCGAGCAGTAGTGGTGTCATCATCAGGACACCGATGGCTGCGATGAGTAGTGTGCGTGCTGTCTTCATGCTATCCTCCTGCTTTGTGTAGTTCCTCTTTTGCCCGGTTGCACTGCCCTGTGGGCCAGTGTTCGCTCGAGATGCGTTTCGAGTTTTCTCCCCACAGTATTTGTTGACCGAGCCATTCTGGTAACACTGGCCTAAAGGACAGTGCCACCGGGTTGGGTTATTGCTTCGCGATCAGGCTGTCCGGCACGCCGCGCTTGAGCTCGGGATTGCCCGGGTCGTCCTGGTGCGCCCAGTCGAACCGCAGCCAGTTGTCTCCCAGTTCGATCACACGGATCTTGGCGTAACGGTTGTCACTTGTCCAGACGACGTATGAGTGCCCGAGAATCAGTTCGCACCAGCCAACCGATGACCAGCCCTCCTCAGGCGCCCAGTCGACAGCATCGAGTGTTGAGGTGTAGCCGAAGTCCTGGATGTCATCGTCGGCATGCGCCGCCTCGACAAACATGGTCCCGAGCTGCTCGTCGTAGGTGAAGATGATGTCGGCGTTGTTCGATGTATACGACACACGCGATCGCGCCGAGAAATCGAATCCGGAGAGATCGACCGTAGCGTCGACGAAGACATTGTATCCCGCAGGACGCGGCGTGTCGAAGACATCCTCGTACGACAAGTCGCTCTCGTTGCCTTCGTAGTCGTAGGCGCTGACGGCATAGTCGTATGTCTGGCTGTTGGAGACACCACGATCGACATACACCCACTGATCGCGGAACTGATTCACATCAATGTCGGCGATTTCCCCAAAGGTGCCATCGCCATTGTCATCGCTATAAACCACATATCCCGCGAGATCATCCTCGGTCGAGCCGAACCAGACCAATGTCACCTCACGGTCACCGGTTATCGATGAAACGCCACGGGGCACTCCCGGCGCGGTGATATCGGGTTCGGATACATAGACAGTCTTGTTGTTCTCGCATCCCCACAGGAGCATGGCGGCGGTGATGGTTGCGATCGCTGTCCACAGGCATCTTGGTTTCATAATGTCCTCCTTCGGGCTTCGAGCCCGGCCATTAGTATTGCAAGGCGCGTGCCAATTTTCGGCGGCATCGTAATACGCTTATCCAATGAGAGTTACGAGGAATGACGAAACCGTGGATTTAAAGCCTAAGTCTGGATTCCGTGCGTGTGATTGTGCGGGTGCACCGAATCAGGGCGGAGAAAGTTGACCAAGTGGCACCGGCTCAGTTCCTTCGCGCCATGTCAAACCCACTCAACATAGCCAAGGCAACAGCGCCAATCGTTCTCCTGTCGCAGATGGCCAACCGTCATGGATTGATCGCCGGAGCGACTGGAACCGGGAAAACTGTCACACTACAAGTGATCGCGGAGCACCTGTCACA
>JBKKDE010000139.1:0-4288 GCA_046708665.1 Candidatus Zixiibacteriota bacterium
CACCGATGACCCCGATGGTGAGGCGCTCTGACATTGTGGTGGTCTAACGAATGATGCCGCGCTCGGAACGTGAGGCGTATTCGATCATGAGCGCGGTTTCGGGCGACTGTGGACTTTCAGACTTCAGTTTCTCGAGTGCCTGAGTCATGTTGAGGCCCGCGCGGAAAATTGTACGGAATGCTTTCGAGATTGCCCCGATCTGATCCGGAGTGAACCCACGACGTTCCAAGCCGATGCGGTTTACCGAAAGTGTCTTGAGTGGGTAGCCACCGGTGGTGACGTAGGGGACGATGTCCTGAGTGACGCGAAAACCGCCACCCACCATGACATGTGGGCCGATGAGGCAAAATTGATGTACGACTGTACCGCCGCCGATGATCGCCCAGTCGCCCAAGTGCACATGTCCGCCCAACTGAACGGCATTGGCGAGAATAACATGATGCCCGAGTTCGTTGTCGTGCGCGACATGTGAGTACGCCATGATCAGGCAGTCGGCGCCGACCACTGTCTTGCCGCTCGCGGTTGTGCCGCGGTTGAGTGTGGCGCATTCGCGAATGACGGTCCGGTCACCAACGAACAACTCTGTCGGTTCACCGGCGTACTTGAGATCCTGTGGGGCATTCGAGATAGCAGCGCCATCGAAGATACGGACACTCTTGCCCAGGCGCGCGCCATCGGCGATACGTGCATGTGATCCTATGATTGAACCAGCACCGATTTGAACATCGGCGTCGATGACAGCAAATGGCTCGACGATGACGCCAACATCCATTTGCGCGCGTGAATCGACTACTGCGGTTGGGTGAATTTGAGTTTCGGTCGGCGAGGACATCGTGGATTCTCTACTTCTCCATCAGCATTGCCATCATGGTCGCTTCGGTGACGAGCTGGTCTTCGACATACGCCTTTCCGGCGATTTTGCACATGCCTCGCCGGAAGGTGATCATTTCAACTTCGAATCGCAGCTGGTCGCCGGGGCGCACGGGTTTGCGAAAACGGGCCTCATCGATACCCATGAAGTAGACGACTTTGTTGGTAGGGTCCTCAATCATGTTGAGCAACATCAGGCCGCCGGCCTGCGCCATGGCCTCGACAATCAAGACACCCGGCATAACAGGGTGATTGGGGAAATGGCCGACGAAGTACGGCTCATTGAATGTGACATTCTTGATGGCAACGACGCGTTTGCCGGGCTCGAGGTCAAGGATGCGGTCGATCAAGAGCATTGGATAGCGATGCGGCATGATCTTGGCAATCGCTTGAGCATCGAGTTGAATGCCTTTGCCGGTCGATGCCGGAGATTTGAAACGGTCGGCCAATTGTTTCTTCTGCATCTCGGCGCGAATTTTCTTGGCCAATGCGACATTGGCGGCATGGCCGGAGCGTGCCGCGAGGATGTGGGCTTTGATCGGAACTCCGATGAGCGAGAGATCGCCGATCAGGTCCAGGACTTTGTGACGTACCGGCTCATTGGGGAATCGCAATGGGATATCGTTGAGGATCCCGGTCTTGCCGATGAAGACTTCGCCTTTGTGATCGAACATCTGGCGAATGCGATCTGCGTCTTCTTGTGTCTTTCCATTGTCACAAATCACGACGGCGTTTGTCAGAGAGCCGCCTTTGATCAATCCTTCTTTGTAGAGAAATTCAACTTCAGAGAGGAAACAGAACGTTCGAGCGGGAGCGTAATCGCTGGCGTATTCGTCACCGAGCGAACTCAGCGTAGTATACTGGGTGCCGAGTGCCGGGTTCTTGTAATCGACCATGTAGGTGACGCGAAAGTCTTCATGTGGGAGGCAGATCAAGTCAACGCCACGCGATGGCTCGGAGTAGCTGATTGGTCCATCGGGCTCGAAGTAGATCTTTGGTTCATCCTGCGATTGGATCCCGGCTTCGAGAAGCAGGTCGACAAACGGCTTGGCCGATCCATCGATAATCGGCGGCTCGATGTTGTCAAGTTCGCAGATGCAATTATCGATTTCGAGTCCGGCAAGCGCTGAGAGCACATGCTCAACGGTGTGAACCTTTGCCTCACCCTTGGCGATTGTTGTACCGCGATTGACATCGATGACAAAATCGATATCGGCTTTCAAATCCGCCTGTGCACCACCTGCCGGGACACGGAAGACAACGCCGGTATTTGTAGGCGCGGGCATGAACTTGAGAGTCGTTGTGACCCCGGTGTGCAGTCCCACACCGGAGATTTCAGCGTTCTTGGCGATAGTACGTTGATGCTTGTGCATGATGTGTTTTAGACGCGTCCCAGCCACGCGCGCAGCGCGGTTTGGCAGAGCAGGATGTAATCGGGTACCAATTCCGGCGCGACGATGTGAACTCGGGTCTTCAAAGCCGCCAGTTTGGCGATTGGTGTGGTGAACGACTCAGCATCGGCCGACTGAAACATCGCCATCAAGACGGCAAGCTGGTCTATGAGCTGTTTCTTGTCTTCTTCTTTGATCGTTGGCGCTGATGCGAGTTCGGCAAAGAACGATGCTACCTCATCGGCGAAATGCTCTTCGGCCTGTTCTTGCGCGCCGTCGATTGCGAGTCTGCCGGTTCCGATGAGAACTCGCTCCGCGGGGAGTTCAGTGGGAGTATCCGGTCGCGGCTCTTCCTTCATACCGCCGGTGTCGGGAGTGATTCCCACTTTGCCACTGTCGACCATCGACACGGGTTTATCTGGCGGAAGCGGAATTTGCGCGGTGCGTCCCGATTCGGCGACCGTCATGTTTCCAAAGCCGACGGAGTAGTCTGAGGGTGTGGCCGTGACATCGGCAGCGTCGGGGCCGGCAGCACCACCGAGAATGCGGATGTGATACGCGGTGGCATTCCCATGCGCATCGACGGAGGACGCCTTTACAGAGATCTTTCCTTCCTGGACCAAGGCGCCGATAGCATTGAGCAGTTCGATCTCGTTGATCTTTGGGAATTTTCGGATCACAAAGTCAGAGTGAATAGTCTGACCCGGTTGCTGGTGGGCGGTGATTTCCAGAAGCAACCAGATTGCTTCTTTCAATCCGGAGTCAACATAGGCCATGAATATCCTCGCAACGAAAAATGCGTGTGCCTTCGCTCGCGGTGATCACCGGGAGCATTCGCCCTCGTTTGTCAGTGCAACTCAGGCGAGTCTGGCTCAAGGATACCAAGAATACGGCATGCGGACAACCTCAGTTTACGGCGGCAGAGAGTGCTAAAATGCAAACAGAACGTCAGGCAACGTTCCACAGCGTACGGTCGAGATTGCGGTACTGGATCGATTCGGCCACATGCTGGGGATGGATGTCGATGGTGCCATCGAGATCGGCGATCGTGCGGGAGACTTTGAGGATGCGGTCGTAGGCGCGCGCCGAGAGGCCGAGCTTCGTGATGGCGCGGCGGAGTAGTTCGAGGGATTCGTTGTCGATCGGGCAGTAGGTGCGCAAGTGTTTGGATTCCATATGGGCATTGCAGTAGATGCCCTACTCGCATTTGAACCGTTCCACTTGCCGGTACCGCGCATTGTTCACGCGGGCTCGAATGTATTCAGACGGCTCTCCCGCTTCTTCCGAAGACAGTTCTTTAAATTTCACTGCCGGGACTTCAATGTGGATGTCTATACGGTCGAGAAGCGGGCCGGAGATCTTCGCCATGTACTGAGTGATCTTCTGCTGACTGCAGTTGCACTCGTGAATCGGCGACCCGAAGAATCCGCACGGACACCCCTGCGTTGCCTTTTTGCCGGACCAGATTGACCGCCTCTCATCCGCCCGATCCAGCCTACCCTAAGTCATTGATTACCTTAGGGGATCACATCCGGAAACGGCGCCTGGACTTGAAACTGACTCAAAAGCAGGTCGCCGAAATCCTCGGGGTCACCGAATCCTCCGTCTGGAACTGGGAAGGCAATGAATCCCCCCCTTTCTGGCGGTTCTGGGGCCCAATTCGGGATTTTCTGAGCTACGACCCCTTCCCTACCGCTCGGACCTTGGCCGAGAGACTGGTCCGGTATCGCCAAATGAGCGGGCTTTCCCAAAAGGCAATGGCCCGAAAACTGGGGATCGATCCGGGCACACTCAGCCGTTGGGAGCGAGCTCAGAGTACGCCGGGCGAGAGATTTGCCCGTTGGATCAAGGACTGTCTCGCCCGTTCTGAATAGGGGGTCGGCGCCAGCGATCGGAGCACACACGCTTCTCCCTCATCGCATTCGAATGAATCAAAGTGGAGAAATAGATCGCCATGCTTGACCACGTCTGGCTTCATCGACAAAGAATAGACACCATCTCGGAAGCCGCTGGAGTGTCGTGAGCAC
>JBKKDE010000140.1:0-5242 GCA_046708665.1 Candidatus Zixiibacteriota bacterium
ACACTAGCCAGGATCGCCTCGATAAACAGAAACATGCTGATATCAATAACCGAGAGATATCGCAAGCCCGTCGTCCACCAATAATATGCGAGCCCCGAAGGTAGGATGCCGATCGCGATCGTGATAGTCCATTCGTAGGCCGTCATAGCCGGTATTTCCCGCACAAATTGCTCCCCACCAATCACGGAGAAGACAACACAGCCCAGGAGCATGTGAAATGCGGAAATCGCGAGCGGCTCGTACGACTTGAGACGTGACTTCAACATGATGATGTAGATCGACCATGTGCCGATGCTGATCAGCGCGAGAGTGTCGCCCCAATTTCGTATCAGCGACAACTCACTGAGATGCCCTTTTGAGATCAGGAGTGCGACACCGAGCATGGCAATCGCGAGCCCGATGACTTTCTGCATCGTCACTCTCTCTTTGAGCAACAGCCAGCCAAGAATACCGGCGACAGGCGGGTTCAATGTCAGTATCCAACCCGTGTTGGTGGCCGATGTCTCCTTCAGTCCGGCGAGCTGAATCAACTGATGAATGACGATGCCGATCAAGCCCGTAACCACGACGAACAGCCAATCACGCCGTTCAATTCTCAGACTCTTCCGCAGGTACAAGTTCAGCAGGTACAGCGTGGCCGCGCCCACACCCAAGCGGATAATCAGAAAGCTGGCGGGGGAGATTTTTTCTAAGACAATCTTGGCATATGGGAAGTATGCGCCCCAAGCGATGACTGCGGCGAGCACACAGAGTGTACCGGTCAGACGGGCCTTGTCGTCGGGCTGCATGCGTGAATCTGTCCCGCGTGGCCCTGAGAATCAAGTCTGTGTGCAAGATTGTTGCACGCGTGAAACGCTTCGTGCAACTGCGCAGTGTGGATCAGCCGCAGGGCTGACCCACACTGGTGATCGGAATTGAACTTGGAAGCTAGTCTTTGGGAATCGACGCCACCCAACGCGTCATCTTCTTTTCGAGCAGTTCCAGCGGCAAGGCACCGTCGGAGAGGAGCTCATCGTGGAAGGCACGGATGTCGAATCGTGGTCCAAGCTGTTCCTGTGCCATCGCGCGCAGTTTGAGAATCTGTAGCTGGCCGATTTTGTACGCTGTCGCTTGCCCGGGCCAGGCGATGTAGCGATCGATTTCCGACTCGATGTTGAGATCGGAGAGCCCAGTGTTCTCGCGCATGAACTGGATTGCCTGCTCACGTGTCCACCCCATGTAGTGAATGCCCGGATCAATGACCAAGCGGCAGGCGCGCCACGCCTCGTAGGTTAGCCGCCCGAACTCGGAATAGGGATCATTGTAGAACCCGACTTCCTTGGGTAGCCGTTCAGAGTACAATCCCCACCCCTCGACAAACGCTGTATAGCCGCCATGACGGCGGAAATCGGGCAATCCTGTCAGCTCCTGTTGAATGGCGATCTGCAAATGGTGCCCCGGCACCGCCTCGTGAAACGCCAGCGCCTGCATCGTATACTTCGGGCGCTGCTCGGGTTTGTAGCTATTGATATAGAAGTACCCAGGACGTGAACCGTCATCCGGCGGCGGGTAGTAGTAGGCGTCCGGGGCGGATGCGGCGCGGTATGGTTCGATTTCCTTATAGCTATAGGGAGTCTTCGGCAGTTTACCAAAGAGCAACGGCATCTTCTTGTCCATCTCTGTCAGGATGGCCTTAAACCCTTCCACCAGCGAATCCGGGGTGGAGTAGTGGAACTGCGGGTCGGACTTCAAGTGCGCGATGAATTCATTGAGTGTGCCCTTAAAGCCGACAGAGTCCTTGATCTCTTCCATTGCCTCGCGGATCCACTTCAACTCTTTGATACCAAGATCATGAATTTGTTCGGGCGTTAAAGTGGTGGTTGTATAACGACGTGTCTGATTCGCATACCGCTCTTTGCCGCGGGGTAAGGCGAGATACCCCACCGTGTCGCGGCACGCTGGCAGATACTCGCTTTGCAGGTACGATCCCAGCATGTCGTATCCAACAATTACGTTGTTGAGGATGGCGGCGAGTATGTCTTTCCGTAGACGGGCACGTTCGGACTCGGGGATGGTGCTGTCCATCTTCGCGATGGCTTCGGCGAAAACACTCGTCTCCGGATCGGCGACCACATGCGCCTGCACTTGCGGGATCGCCTTCTCGATCGTGATGCGTGCGGGCACCAGTCCCTGGGCCTTGCCCAGGTTCATGCGGATGATGTGCTGACGAATATACTCCCCGAATTGCTTGAGGCGCAGGATGTAATTTTCGACATCGCGCACGGTCTTGAACGGGTGGTAGCTCACCAGTTCGGCGAAGTCAATTTGTGGACCTGATTGCTGCGTGATCGGCATCAATTCGGCGTGCCATTGCCAATCGTCGAGTTCGATCTTAATCTCCCGAACAAACAGATCAGCGTTGAGCGAATCTGCCGGCCCGATCTTGCCTTGCTCGGCGAGCTCGATGGCGCGGCGGAGAAATCCTTCCAACGCGACCCGTTCACGTCCTCGGGCTTCGACGGATAAGTCGGGGATACGGTCATCGAACCGATGGTCGCCCAGATAGGTCGCCCACATTGGATAACGTTCCATCTGAAAGTTCCAATAGTCGGCGAATAGTTGATCCCAGGGGTTCATGGGTTGCTCCACTTTCTCCGTGCAGCCTGCTGCTACAAGTAGTGCGAGTGCCAGAATCAGGGAAACAAACGGACGTTGTGGCATTCTTCCTCTCAGTCTCATGCAGGCAATCTAGGTTTGGATTCCTCGACTGTGTAGAGGCGCATTGAATACGCCCTGTCTCGATTCGATCACCGCGCTCATTTTCAACATCAGCTTGACCGGGTTGTCGTGAATATACTGACGAATCGCCGCCAAATCCTGCTCATCTCTTACTACATGTTCGTAATAGTTCCGCTGCCAAACCTCTGCGTTCAGGGCGTCCCTGGCGGCATTGATCTTCTTGGTGGAGGCAGCCTTGAATCCTCTGACGATAGAGCCGAGGGTCTGCGAAGGGGATCTCAGTCGCTGGTGGGAAGAGGGCGTATGCAATACGCCCCTACGGTCGGTTATCGTCAGAATCGCATGCATGTGATCCGGCATGATCACCAAATCTTGGAGGGTGACATTGGATCGTATGTGAGGGGTTCTATGCCATTCGTTGTGGGCGATTCTCCCGTAGTCGCTCAGTTCGATACGATCGCCAATGAGTTGCCCAAATAGCTCCGCACGGCCCGCTGAGCAGATCGTGACGTAGTACATGCCTTCCTGGGCGTAATCAAAGTCCGGAAGACGGATCGAACGACGATGATAATTCGGTGCCTGTGCTGGCAGGGTGGGTCGTATATTCACGAGTCTGAGGTTACCAGCACGGACCATCCACCCACAATCACTTTCCATAAGGCGTAGGGGCGTATTGCATACGCCCTTGCCCCCTGCGGGTGACAGCTCACCTCCACATGAAAATTCACCATCGCTAATGTATCGAATCACTCGCGCCAACGAGACATGGCAGTATGCAATACGCCCCTAAGTAGAATGGTTACATCAATCGAACGGGGGGAGCAACGGAGAAAGATTAGGCAGCAAAGGGCACAGTTCCAGGCAACGAAAAGGGGCGTATTCAATACGCCCCTACGTTCCTGCAATCTGTTTGATCTTCTTTCTATACTGCATCCGGCGGCGCAGGGGGGGCATCGGCACCGTCACTTGTGCCGTTGCCATTCTCGGCTTCACCTTCAACTTCGCCTTCCACTTCCTCGGCTTTCACGACGCGGGCGACATCGATCACCTTGTCGCCTTCGTCGAGGTTGATCAGGCGGACTCCCTGTGTCGCGCGGCCCATGACACGAATCGCCGCGAGCGACATGCGGATGATGATGCCGTGGAGGGAGATGATCATGAGCTCATCGTCGTCGACCACTTCCTTCACGGCGACCACCGGCCCGTTGCGATCCGTCGTCTTGATATTGATGACACCCTTACCGCCTCGATTGGTCAGGCGGTACTCCGAGATTTCTGAGCGTTTGCCGTAGCCATTTTCGCAAACTGTGAGGAGTGCCGAGGCGCGTTTTACAACCACCATGCTGACCACTAAGTCGCCGTCTTCGAGCGTCACGCCGCGGACGCCGTAGGCGGTACGGCCCATGGCGCGGACTTTCTCTTCATGGAAACGGCAGGCCAGGCCACTCCGCGTGGCGAGAATGATCTCGTTGGTGCCATCGGAAACGCCGACGTCGATCAGCTCATCGTCCTCGGGCAGATCCATCGCGTTGATGCCGCCCTTGCGCGGATTGGCGAATGACGAGAGCACGGTCTTCTTGATCGTGCCGTTCTTGGTCGCCATCACGATGTAATGCTCGTCGTCGAACTTCTTGGCCGGGACAAACGCGGTGATCTTCTCGTCGGCTGAGAGTTCGAGCAGGTTGGCGATGTTCTTGCCGCGCGCCAGTTTGCCGCCCTGCGGGATGGCGTGGACTTTCAGCCAGTAGCAGCGGCCCTTGGTGGTGAAGAAGAGGATGTAGTCGTGCGTGGAGGCGATAAAGAGATGCTCGACAAAGTCGGTCTCTTTGGTCTCCATGCCGCGCACACCGCGTCCGCCACGCCCCTGACGGCGATAGGCGCTCACCGTGAGGCGCTTGATATAGCCCTCGTGTGAGATGGTGATGACTACATCTTCTTGCGCGATCAGGTCTTCGATCGAGAAATCCTCGACCGCTTCGATGATCTCGGTACGACGCGCATCGCCAAAGCGCTCTTTGAGTTCAAGCAATTCAACTTTGATTATCGCCATGCGCTTGGCTTTTGAGGCGAGGATGCCGCGGAACTCTTCGATTGCTTTGATCAAAGCCTGGTATTCCGCCTCGATCTTATCGCGTTCCAGGCCGGTCAGGCGCTGCAAACGCATCTCAAGGATGGCCTGCGCCTGAATCTCGGAGAGCTTAAAACGCGCGATCAAGGCGACTTTGGCTTCGGGTGGTGTCTTTGATCCGCGGATGATCGTGATGATTTCGTCGATGTAGTCGAGGGCGATTTTCAAGCCCTCGAGGATGTGAGCGCGTTCTTCGGCTTTCTTCAAGTCGAATTCGGTGCGGCGGCGGATGATCTCGTGACGGTGCTTGAGAAATTCCTCGAGCATTTCGCGAATCTTTAAGACACGCGGAATACCGCCGACCAACGCCAGATTGATCACGCCAAAGGTGATCTGCATTTGCGTGTGCTTGAAGAGATTGTTGAGCACAGTCTCGGGGATGGCGTCGCGCTTGAG
>JBKKDE010000141.1:0-14655 GCA_046708665.1 Candidatus Zixiibacteriota bacterium
CCACTCGGCCATACATTTCCTTAGATCGACGCAGGTCTCCCAATTCCTCGTAGCACCGTCCCAGTTTGTACAGGGCGGTCGGGAGTCGATCTGACTGTGGATAGTTGTCAATTAGATAGGTGAATTCGACGACGGCGGAATCGTAGTAATGGCGGCCTTCGTCGGCAGCGCCTGTCCCTGCCAGCGAATAGAAACACTCGCCGATCCAATAATGTGCGTTGGGTGCGTACTCTGACTGACCGTAGTACGTGAGCAGATCGCGCAATTGGCCGATCGCCAATTCGTAGTTTCCTTTGCGAACATCCAGGAACGCGTTCTCATACATCTGCCCGGGATCGGCATCGGGAGAACCGGGCGTTGTCGTGCCACCGTTCGACGGCATCGTCGGAGGCGCCTGATACACAACTTGCGGGGGACGTCGGTCAACCGACCGACGCAGCTCGTCGATTGTCTCGCGCATGGTTTGCACTTCTGTGCGGAAGTCCTCGAGTGATGTCGTCACATCGGCGCGCGCCAGCCGTGAGTTTTGCGATGACTCAATCGTGAGTGAGTCGATGCGCACAAGATCGCTTTCCATGCGCTTGTTGGATGCCTCGATGTAATCGAGCTGCTCTTGCATGCGTTGCATTGCCGCCCGCGATGTACAGCCAGTTGCGAGCAATCCGGCTACTGCGAGAATCGCGAATTGTTTTGGTCCCGTGCGCGTAATCATGATTTCAGCCCCCTGTCGGTCATCTGAATATAGATGATTATACACGGCAACGCTCTGCGCCAGCACAAAACAACAAAGGGCGAAACCTAAGTTTCGCCCTTCGAGGAGCTAGCAGATTGAAAATTGTGGCTTAGCGAGGAACAAATTCGCCGCGGCGATTGAGCGCCCACGATTCTTCGTCATGCCCCGGAGCTACCGGGCGTTCTTCGCCATACGACAGGACATTAATGCGTGATCCATCAATGCCCAACCGTACGAGATACTCACGCGCCGCCTGTGCACGACGCTCGCCGAGTGCGAGATTGTATTCGTCGGTGCCGCGCTCGTCGCAATGTCCTTCGATGACGATCGTCATGTCGGAGTTATTACGCAGAATGTCGGCGTTGGCATCAAGCTGCCGGCGCGCATCATCGCGCAGAGTGTACTTGTCGAAGTCGAAGTAAATCGTCTTCAGACCACGCGCATCACCGGATCCAACGTCGCCACGATCCCCAGCGCCGCCTCCATCCGCCCCACCTTGCTCACCGCCTGCAGTCCCTGTACCGTCCCGTCCCGATTCCGGTCCACCGGTTGTCGGAGACTTCGGACAACCCAGCCCCACCGTCATGGCGAGAAGTACGACCGCCAAAAGCGAGAGTTTCTTCATTGACCCCTCCTATCCTAAAGGTATCTAATCCATGCTCTTACGAGCTTCTCACCGAGCCCATATACAAGCTAATAGGGGAAACGTCAACACTAATCGAGTGGAAATCTTCGATTTTGATCAATCCTAAGATTTGCGGACAATCTCACTCGCGTTGTACCACTTACGGCGACCAGGCAGCGTTCGAATTGTTACCGTTTGTTGTAACACGTCGGACACCAGAGCCGTCGAAATTCATCGTGTAAATCTCATACGATCCCGTCCGGTTTGACGCGAACACGATGTGAAGCCCATCGGGTGACCAATGCGGGTTTTCGTTCGAACCCACCTCGGTTAACTGGCGGAAGCCACTTCCATCAGGATTGATGGTACAAATTTGGAAGAGCCCGTCAGTTCGCGAAACGAAGCAGATGGCGTCCAGAGTCGGCGACCAATCGGGAGAGTCATTGTACTTGCCCTCATAGCTGAGTCGCGCCACGTTGGCTCCGTCGGCGTCCATGACATACAGTTGCGGCGTGCTGCTTCGGTCGGACGTAAAGACAATCTTCTTTCCGTCGGGAGAGATACAAGGCGACGTATCGATGCCGCGATTGAACGTCAACCGCTGAGGTGTCTTGGAGTTGCGTTGCCCGATGTAGACCTCCGGGTCACCCTCCATTGACAGTGAGAGCGAGAATGTCCTACCGTCGCGGGTCCACGAACAGCCGGTATTGAGCCCCTTGAACGAAGAAATCTTCGTGGCCTTGTCCTTAACCAAATCATACAGCCACACATCGGGATTGCCATCGCGAAACGATGTGTAACTGACAGCATCTCTCCCGGCCCAGCGCGGGGACAGCACGATCGCGCGATCACCAGTTAAGCGGTAATTGTTGGCTCCGTCGTAGTCGCAAATGTGAATCTCTTTGTGCCCATCTGCCTCACGGACGTAGACAAGCTGGGAGCGAAATATCCCTTCGGCATTGGCCAGCTCGCGGTAGACCTCGTCGGACAGCGTGTGCGCGAGAAGACGCGCCGATGACCTTGTGGCCTTAAGCTCGCGTCGGTAGTACTCCTTGCCAGATGCGACGTCGATCAAAGCGTACGTCACAACCAGCTGGTCCCCGTCAACCCTCACATCACCTGAAATAATGTCGCTGGCTCCCAAATGGTGCCACCCCCGGCGATCGACTGCCGAAAGTCCCATAATTCGCAGGTACAGCGTATCGGGCCGTACGGACTCGAAGAGGTAGGAGAAGTCGAGGTCGGCGAACACCACATCGGAGATTGTCTGGAGGGCGGCCCAATCGTCACCTGTGGCGCTCTCGGGATTGGCCATACGGAACTCCTCGACGCCGATCCGGAACGGTTCGAACTCCCCTCCCGATTTGAAAACGCGTCCAAAGATCTCCGGAACTGGCCGCGTGAGCGCGACCGTAGGCAGAAACATGCCGACAGTCACAAATGCGAGCACGAGCACACGCGGCGTGTTACGGACGGTATTGAAACTCAAGGTGAATGATCTGCTCATCTTCCTCCCAGTGACTGGGAAATGCCGGCCATGCCGCGGTCACCTGTACTGCTCTGAGTGCTGCCCTATCGAATAAATCGAATCCTGATTTTTTTTCAACTTCAACGTCTGTGATTTCTCCGTTTCTCATCACACGGAACTTGACGACACAGAGGCGTTGTTCGCGCCCGCTGGCGGGGTTGCGCCAATTGCCCCGTATCGCCGCGAATCCTTTGCGATGATACGGATTAACATCCGCGCCAGTTTCTACTCCCCAAATGTCACCTCCACCCTCACCTTCGGTGAGTGATCCGGTGACTCCCCCGGTGTCTTTGGAGGCAAGCTGTGGCGAAACAGCTTTGGCAGTGTCCTTCTTGACTGGTTTGTCAGCGGTCTTCTTTGGTTCCGTCTTCTTCTCAACGGGTTTCGGCTTGTCCGGGACCCTAATCTCGGCCAATTCTTCGTTCACCGACGGATCATTTGCAATCACTTCATCGGCGACCGGTTCAGGAACTGGTGGTTTCGGTGCTTCACCCTTCGCTTTTCCAGGATCGGCGAAGTCCACCAACCCGACGCTGACCACTACGGGCGGACGTTTTGAGTCCGAAAATCCGCGCAAAGGGGCAATCACCGCTCCGACTACAAGGAAGACGGCGTGAAAGGCCAGTGACCAGACAAGGTACCGCCTCATGGACCGCCCTTAACCCCACTTGACCGGGGGAAGATTGCCCTTGGTCCCCGGTTGAGTGACTAAGCCGACGTCGTTTATACCAAGTCGTTTCATTGTACTGATCAACTGAACGACGACTCCGTAGTCAACTTCACTGTCGGCACGAATGTATGCTTTTGTGTCGGGCTTGCTTTGGATGAGGCGCGCCAGTTCTGCTTCCCACTGCTCCGCGGTGCGATAGACATCATTGACGAAAACGCCGCCTTCTTTGGTGATCGTCACCACGATCCCCTCTGACGGCTCATCGGATGCGGTTGCCGTCTGGGGGAGACGAACGTCGATGCCACTCTGGAGCAGCGGAGCCGTCACCATGAAGATGATCAGTAGCACCAAGACAACGTCAACAAGATTGGTGACGTTGATTTCAGAGAGCGCGTGATAGTTCTGACGTCTCACGGACATTCTCCCGGGTCAATTCGGTGAGGAACTCAAGCGACAGATTGGAAAGGTCGTCGCCAAACACGCGCAAGCGTCGCACGCACCAGTTGTAGGCAATGACTGCGGGAATCGCTGCGGCCAACCCGACAACCGTCGCGATGAGAGCTTCGGCAATACCCGGCGCTACGACAACAAGCGACGCTGAGCCAGTGGCTCCAATCCCCATGAACGAATTCATGATGCCCCAGCACGTGCCGAGGAGCCCTAGAAATGGAGACGCGTTGGCGGTCGTTGCCAGGAAGATCGTCCATTCTTCAAGCCTGCCAATTTCCTCTTGCCCGACGCGTTCGAGCGTATCGGCCACTGCTCTCTTCTGCTCAGCGGTGAGGTCGAATCCGGCATCGGCGCCGCTTCGGCCTCCTCGGTTCTGCTCGGAGAACGATACAACCTCGGCATATCCAGCGTCGATGAGGCGCCAATGGGGCATGTGCTGGAGCGCGGACAATGCGGTCATTCTGTCGGAGAGTCGTCGTCCTTTGCGGAATAAGAGTCGAAATTTGGCGCTGTCCGCAGAGATACGCTGGAACTGCCGCCATTTGAGAAAAATTACAGCCCAACTCATAACCGAGAGCACCAGAAGAACCAGCAGGATGAGCAGCGAGAACCCGCTGGCCTGCCCCAGAATGTCCCAAAGACTTCCACCGAGAACTGCGGGTGGATACACTCCGATGAGCGATAACAGTCCGTGCAAAGCCGCCCTCCCTTTGGATGGCCCACCAAGTCAAAGCGTCTCCATGCAAGACGCCTTCATAATCAGGGTTATATCCCCACCGATTCAGGATCAGTCAAGAATATTCGGTCGGCTTGGCCGGTTCCAATGTTCAGGAAATGACCTCACACGGCAGTTGGCGCCTTGACCGTTTGACCCCTCAACGCGTTTTTACCTACATGTCGGCGAATCGTTCAGAAGAAATGAGACCGCCAACCGGACGAGTCTGCCCATGACAAGGCATTCGAGCACTGACCACTCGACTGTGGTGCCGGCTGCGGTCATCAAAGAGCTTTCAAAGCTCCGCGATCAAATCCGCTATCACGCGCATCGCTACTATGTCCTCGACTCGCCCGAATTGTCGGACCCTGAGTATGACGCTCTCTACGACCGACTGGTCGAGATCGAAAGTCAGTATCCGACCACGATCACGCCCGATTCGCCGACCCAAAAGGTTGGCGGTGAGCCCGCCCTAGGATACAAACAAATTCGCCACCACTTGCCGATGATGTCACTGCAGAAGGTGACGTCGGAGGATGAGTTTCGCGAGTTCGATGGGCGTGTCCGCAAATTACTCAAAGAATTAGTCCCGGAGTATGTAATCGAACCGAAGCTCGACGGGCTTGCGGTCGAACTGACGTACGAAAACGGGGTACTCACGGTCGGTTCCACACGTGGGGACGGTACGGTCGGCGAAGATGTCACCGCCAATCTTCGAACCGTACGATCGGTGCCGCTTTCTCTCCTCGGGAAGACCCCAACGATTCTCGATGTTCGGGGCGAGATCATCCTACGGCGTGGTGACTTCGATCGAATCAACCGGGATCGCTTGGCCGCTGGTGAGGAGCCAATGGCAAATCCACGCAATGGTGCGGCTGGGTCACTCCGGCAGCTTGATCATAGGGTCACTGCATCGCGTCCCTTGGTCTTCTATGCGTATGGGATCGGGCGTTGCGAGGGGCTCGGGATAGACTCTCAATGGCAGGCACTCGAGTTTCTCAGGTCGTCAGGATTCAAAGTCCACCATCTGGTGAAGCTCTGCGAACGGGTTGAGGACGTGGTTAAAGCACATGGCTCGATCGGTTCGCAGCGCGACGCACTCGACATGGACACCGACGGCACGGTTATCAAAGTGAACGACGTCGGCATGCAGAAATCACTCGGAGCGGTTTCGCACCATCCGCGATGGGCGGTTGCGTGGAAGTTTCCAGCGCAGGAAGAGACCACAATCGTTGAGGACATCGCTCTTCAAGTTGGTCGCACCGGAATCATAAGCCCGGTCGCTGTGTTGAAACCAGTCCGGGTCGGTGGAGTTGAGGTGCGTCGCGCGACACTGCACAATGAAGACGAGATTCAGCGCAAGGACGTTAGAGTCGGAGACAAGGTCATCGTGCGCCGTGCGGGAGACGTCATACCCGAAGTGGTCAAAGTCGTTCCTGGCGGGACGTCGCCAAGGTCGAAACCGTTCCAGTATCCGGGTACCTGTCCTGTCTGTGGCGCGAAATCGGTGCGCGAAGCGGACTCCGCGTTCTACCGGTGCACCAATCTTGCATGCCCGGCACAGATCAAGGAACGGCTGGCGCATTTTGTCTCCAAGAATGGCGTCGATGTTGAAGGAATGGGCTACCGATTAATCGAACAGTTGGTGGACAAAGGCATCATCAAGGATGTCGCTGACCTCTTCTATCTCGACAGGACAAAACTGCAAGTGCTGGATAGGATGGGCAACAAGCTTGCGGAGAATCTCTTGGCGGCGATCGATCGGGCACGTCATCCCGATCTGCCTCATTTGATCGCGGCTTTGGGAATCGACGGGGTTGGTGAGCATATCTCGCGGGTTTTGGCGAAAGCATTCGGATCTATGGAGGGAATTGGCGCGGCAACTGTAGACGAGCTTCAAACCGTCCGTGAAATCGGGCCAATCGTAGCTGCCTCGATACAGCAATTCTTCTCGATGCCGGAAACTCAATCGCTGTTGCGAAAGCTTCGTGATGGCGGGGTAGTTTTCCCGACGGTCGTCACAGTCCAATCCGGCCCACTGCCGTTCGACGGCAAGACATTCGTTTTGACTGGTACTCTTGAAGCCATGAAGCGCGAGGACGCTCAGGCCAAGATAGAGGCGTTGGGAGGACGGGTCGCTGGGTCGGTATCCAAGAAGACGAGTGTGGTAGTGGCTGGCGCGGAAGCAGGTTCAAAACTGGAGAAAGCCCGCGAGCTCGGTGTCGCGGTCTGGGATGAAGGCGAGTTTCTGAAGCGATTGAAGGCCTCCGAGACGGTGAAGTGACCACAAACAAAAACCCCGCCTGAAGGCGGGGTTGCTAAGTCGATCGAAGCCTGGATTACAGTACCAATCCGCGCTTGTCGAGAGTCTTAAGCGCCTTAGTCGAGATGCGCATGCGCACCCAACGCTTCTTCTCGGGATCCCAGAGCTTCTTACTGACGAGATTGGGATTGAACCGGCGTCGAGACTTCTTATTAGCATGGGAGACTGTATTCCCCGTGCTCGGCTTCTTCCCTGTGATTGCGCAGACCTTTGACATCTCTGAGTTTCCCTTCCGGCCCTTCGGGCAGATGCGCAATATAACACAAGCAAGTCGAAGTTCAAGCAAAAGAGTCTAGCTTTGCGTCCCCTCCGAAGCAACTGGGAGGTTCATGCTTGACATCCTACGGTAGGACAACGAGTTTGATCTTAATGAACAGGTCACGAATCATGCTGATAATCCCCATGATCCTGGGAATTGCGCTCTCCCTAAGCTGCGGCAAGCAAGATAACGTCACCGAGGACGGCCGTAAGATCATTAAATTCTGGCAGTTCTGGACCGAGCCGCGCGTCAAAGCCGTGGTCATGAAGGCGGTCTCGGAATTCGAAGAGCAAAACCCTCTTTATAAGGTCGAAGTTACAGACCTGACTTGGGACAACGGCTATCAGAAGATTGTCGCGGCTTTTGCGACCGACAACGTCCCGGATCTCATCGAGTTGGGCTCGGACTGGATCGCTGAGTTCGCGGATCGTGGTGCCCTCCTGCAGATGACAGAAGAGTGCATGCGAGTGCGAGAGTCAATGGCGGGCTGGCCGCCGGCGATCCTGAATAACGAATGCTACGCCCTGCCTTGGTACCTATCGACGCGGGTCTTCTATCAGAATGACGAGGCCGCGGGTCTCGTGTACGGCAAGACACGCCCGCACCCATTTGTCTGGAGCGAGCTGCTTGAGCGGGTCAAGGACGCAACTCTGGAGAAGCCGAAGATGTGGGGCTTCGGCGTAAATGCCGCAGAGCCGCATCGTCTCTATAAGCGATTTCTGCCCTTCTTGTGGGCGGCTGGTGGCGAGGTGCTGACGGAAGACATGTCTGTCTGCGCGATGGAGACTGAGGCCGGACGCAAGGCGCTTCAGTTCGTCGTTAACCTCAGCGAAGGTCAGTATGTCGACAAGCAATCCGCGCTTGATGACATGTTCATGGACGGGCTCCTGATGTACCATTTCTCCGGCGACTGGCTGTACGAGCGCATTAAGCGTTCTGGCTCATCCGTGATTTTCTCTGCGTTTATCATGCCTTTCCCGGGGCCGGCTGAAGGACAGCAATCCGGATTTGCCGGGGGCGAGTATCTTTCGATACCACGAAAAGCCGCTGAGCCGGTCGCAGCACTGAACTTGGCGCGTCAACTTCTCCT
The DNA here is from genome assembly GCA_046708665.1 of Candidatus Zixiibacteriota bacterium. Lineage (GTDB taxonomy): Bacteria > Zixibacteria > MSB-5A5 > WJJR01 > WJJR01 > JACQFV01. The sequence continues at coordinate 8,394 of JBKKDE010000141.1, forward strand.
TCCCAAGCACATATTTAATCTCTGCATCGCAACCGGTGGATCGACTCCGGTGCATGCCGAAGTCGCTCAGAACCCCTACTTCGTCGAAGACTCAATTCGAAACGTCTTCATCCAGCAACTTGCTACTGCCAAGACACCACCTGCGCATCCCCGTTGGGTCGAGATCGAAGCTGCAATGGAACGCGGCCTTGAGAAGGCGATCTTTCAAAAAGCGCCCGTGGATGACGTCCTCGCCACGATGTGCTCCGATATCAACAAGATCATCTCTGATTACGAAAGCCAGAAGCAACGCTGAGGGCCCCCGTGGGAAGCGCAGACCAACGTCAGGGCTGGCTCCTCGCTTCGCCTTGGGCTCTGATTTTGGCGCTGTTCTGGTTGTATCCGTTCGGCTACGCCCTAACCCTTGGCTTCGCGAACTTCGACATCTTTTCGGGTGATTGGTCGTGGATTGGCCTGCAGAACTTTCGCGATGTCCTTTCGGATACTTCGTTCTGGTCCTCGATTTGGCACACGGCAATCTTCACAGCTGGTACAGTCCCGGTCACAACCGTCCTGGCGGTTCTCTTGGCACTGGTGCTGAACCGTCGCCTCGTGGGACGTGGACTATTTCGGGCAGGATTTTTCGCGCCGACACTAACCGCGACCGTCGTCGTGGCGCTGGTGTTTATGCACCTCTATGGCCAAGGGGGATATCTCTATCGCCTCGCAGAGATGATCGGATTACCCGTCCCCCCGAATGGGTTTCTGTTCTCCGAGTCCACGGCTCTGGCAGCGGTCATGGTCATGGACGTGTGGGTGTCGGTGGGATACTACGGACTCCTCTTCCTTGCCGGATTGCAGTCCGTACCAGGCGATCTTGTTGAGGATGCCACGATGCATGGCGCGAGCAGCTGGCAGAGATTTTGGGCCATTACCTGGCCCTACCTTCGGCCGACGTTGCTATACGCGATCGTGATCAACCTGATCAAAAGCTTCCAAGTCTTTACCGAGATTTTCGTGATGACACAGGGTGGGCCGCTCGGGTCAACGACCACAGCGGTCTACCATGTCTACATGATGGGGTTTGAGCGATTTAAGCTGGGGTATGCTTCAGCAGCGGCGTTCGTGGTGTTGGTCATCATCGCATTTTTCGCCGTGATCCAGTTCCGCTTGCTTTCCTATGGACGAGGGGCGGAAGATTGAGCGATCAGTATGAGTGACCAAACCAAAAAGCGTACTCGTGGGGACGTTTTCACGTCACTGGCATTGCTTGCTGTCCTCTGCGGTATGCTCTTCCCTCTCGCGTGGATGGTCGTCGGGTCGTTGTCTCCCCACTTTGATGCGCGCTGGTTCAATCCATTCACAGGTGATCCGCAATGGCAGCATTACACCGACCTGTTCCAGTCGATGCCGTTCGGAACGTATCTCTGGAACTCAGCGCTTGTCGCCATTGCGGTGACTGTCGGAAATGTTCTCTTGTGCTTTCCTGTCGGGTATGCGTTGGCGCGACGGAAATTCTGGGGGCGTGGGTTCCTGCATTGGTCGGCGATCATCGTCTTGATGCTGCCGCAGTATGTGCTGATAGTGCCGATGTTCGCCCTCATTCATGCGCTCGGTTGGTACGATACCCTCTGGGCCCTCATCGTGCCGGTGTTGGTGCAGCCGCTCGGAGTTCTGCTCGTCAAGAGTGCCGTGTCGGGAGTTCCCTTTGAGCTTGAGGAAGCGGCGAGATTGGATGGGGCTGGGCCGTGGCGGATTGTGTACGGGATTGTCATGCCATTGTGCAGACCAGCACTTGCGGTCCTTGCCGTTCAGGTGTTTTGGCTCACATGGAACTCGTTTCTCTTCCCATTCGTTCTGACTGGCGACAAAGCACGAACTCTGCCGGTTGCGTTGGCGATGTTCCGCGGATATCAGGGTGTCGATCGTCCTCATCTATTCGCCGCCGCAACTCTCGCGACGATACCCGTGATTATCGTATTCTTGTTCTTTCAGCGTCAGATCATTGCCGGACTGACTGCTGGGGCAGTGAAACGGTAGTCGGGGACTTGGTGTTAGCGACCTGACCGAACGCTCTCGCGCACAAACTCGGCGATACCATCGGCGATGCCGTGTGCCAAGCGGGCTACGAAAGCATCGTTCTCCAGCATCTCCTCTTGTTCCGGTAGTATCATAAAAGCGCACTCCACAAGAATCGAAGGGTATTGGGATGGGCGAATTACGGCGAAGTTGGCCTGAGTGAGCCCGTAATCGGGCAGACCTGAGGCCAGCCGTGCGTGGCGATGCACTGCGCGCGCAAGGTCGCGGCTCTGAGGGTGATGGAAGTATACACTGGTGCCATTGCGTCGCCTGGGGTCGACGCCATCTGGTACGGCATTGTTGTGAACGGACACAAATAAGTCTGCACCACCCGCCATTGCGATTCCAGGACGGTCGCCGAGCGGAACATCCTCATCGCCGAGCCGGGTCATCACGACTCGCGCTCCGGCGCTTTCCAGTTGGGCTCTCAACGCGTGCGAAATGCGAAGGTTCGCGTCTTTCTCGGTCAGGCCGGTTGGCCCCACCGAGCCGGGATCCGCTGAGTGACCAGGGTCGACACAAATCACCAATCCTGAGAGTGTGGAGTCCTTAAGCGGGGATCGAATAATTTCGAGAATCAGTCGACTTTCTTCATAGCGGGCATCGTATCCCCAAAGCGGCCGCGAGAACTCCATGTCGATCCGGTAGATCCGGGGCTCTTGTTGCGTCCACGTGATGTTGGAGAACAGGTCGTCGGACGAGTCTGGCTCGATCCAGTCCGTGTTAGAGACAGCTCCATAGATAAGCATTGTGGCGTTCATGAGATGCTCGTCCACGGTGATCTTGTAGGGCAGACGCTCGGAGAGCCCAATCTCCAAGCGCACTGAACGACCGGTTGCTACCGTTGTAATGCGCGGGATCACCGATTCGGGAATTGGCGTCCCTTCAGGAAGCATGCGCGCTTTCTCAGTTTCGATCCACGCTTCGATGCCAGGGGCTGGCTGAATGATGGTCCACGGCCCGTTTTCGCCCCACCAACGAGCGCGTACACCGTACGGTTGGTTGATTGAAAAGTATCCCATACGCGGACCGGTGCGAAGAATCTGAAGCGAGTCCGACAGCTCGACCACGCGCGGGGTCCACGTATCGACCGGCGCCAATCGGCCCGGCGGGGTGGAACGAATCGACTTCGGGCTGCCATTTTCCACTCGCAACTCGACGCGCACGGAGAGTGACTCAGGTACGATTTGTGCCGGAACTTTCCAGATTCCGTGATAGCGCCCACGGGCCGGAGTTGGGCCATTTGTCAGAAGTGAGTCGGGTGCGAGCAGCTCGTCGCGTCGGTAAGTCTCGTAGCTTGCCAGCGAGCGGGTGCGCAATTCGGTCATCGGGAATGGCCCGAGTGAATCGCGCGACCCGACTATCCAGAAGCGTGCAGTCCCGCCAATTGTTCCATCGAAACTCACGGACACCTCATCGCCACCCCTGACTGTTCGGTTCCATTGCGGGCGGAGCGATCCCTCACGAATTCGTGCCCCCGAGTCAGCGGGAAGCGGGGTATTGGACGCAACTTTCACTCTGAGGTTCAGAGAGTCTTCGCCATGATCATTCCTGGCTCTGAGACGAAAGGCGAAGTCCCCGGGGGAGAGCCCGATCCAGCCAAGGAACCCGCCAGTGCGGTAGACGTCGACCGGGCGTCCGTTGATCGTCAGACGTGACCCCGGTGTCACGGAACCAATGATGAAAGTGGAGTCGAGCGCCGCGATTGATTGGCCTTCACGCGGATAGATGACATTGAGAACCGGCGCAGAATCGCGCGAGGGGCGCGCGCGTTGTGAGTCCTGAGATGCGACGTCCCCGGCGCACATCATGGCCACAACCGTGGCCACAGCGAAGGTGACGTGATTCACTCGATTGACTAGTTGATTGGTCACAGCACTTCTATGATCGGGTGACCGTGTCGGGTTCACAATAAAAAAACACCGGCCCCGGGAAAGTACCCGGAGCCGGCGCTTGGACTATTCCCCCCAGATCAGAATCCAACCTGGAACGTAAGATACTGACTATCGTCGAAGAACTCGCTTTGCGACCACGCATAGTCAAACTGCCAGCGCGAATCGCCAACGTTGAAGATAACACCAGCTCCGAAGGAAGCGCCGAACAGGTAATCTTCCTGTCTCGAAGCGGTATAGCCACCACGCAAGAAGAGCTTGCCGTCGTAGGCGTATTCTCCACCGACACGCCATTCGTCTTCGGAGAAGTTGTTGGACTGGAATGTGCCAGCCAAGTCGACGGTGTTCTTCGCTTGCTGCATGACCTTGTAGGCCGCGCCGAGCTGGACGTACGACGGGATCTCGAACGACTGTGAGCGTGACCGAGTTGTGTGCGGCAAGCTGTTCGGGTCATCGCCCGTTTCCGTGTCGAGGTCGAAGCCGGGGCCGTCATAGCGCATCTTCGGGCCGAGATTCTTGATCACGGCACCAAAGGTGAGGTTGTTCCAACCCGGATCATACCGGAAACCAATGTCGAACGCGGCTCCCATGCCGGTCTGCTCAGCAATTTTCTCGTAGATCATGTTCGCATTGATGCCCATCGAAACACGATCCGTGAGAGTGCGCGCGAAGGTCGCACCGACGACTGCGAACGAAGATGAGAATGTCGCACCGGTCCCTGCCGGGAAGTCCACCGTGCGGATGATTTCATCGTCCATCGATGTGATCTTGGCGTTCAATCCAAGCACACCAAAGTCGCCGACCCGACGTGCTCCGGCGAAGTAGTTAATGTCGATGTCAGCAATGTACTGACGGTTGGACCACATGACATCGGTTCCTTCGATCGACGATGCGCCTGCCGGATTCCAATAGATGGCGTCGAGACCGTAGGAGTTGGCTACGGTGGATCCGCCCATGGCGGTTCCACGCGAGCCGATGGGGATGCGCAGATGCTGGGCACCGGCGCTGCCGATTTTCAAATCTCCACCCGCATGTGCAGCCGAGGCAACAAGGAGCATCACCAGTGCTGCTGCGAGAATCATTCGTTGTTTCATCGTTCCTGCCTCCATGGAAAGGCCCAGTACGTGGGCCGTCGCATGATCAATAGGTGTTGAGCTGCTCCACCTCGGTGAACACTGCAATCTTGCCGATCTTGGTGCCGATGCCCTGGGCCTCGACATGATAGATATACATGCCTGAAGCAACCGGCAGACCAGTCTCGGTCAAGACATCCCAAACCAATTCCGCACTCCCAGGACTGTCCTTCGTCAGCACACGCACACAGTCACCGGCGAGATTGAAAATGCGAACTGTAGTCATCGCAGGCGGCATGTTGACAAACTTGATCTGGCGGCGGAACTGATCCAACTCCAGAGAGGTCAGGTTGTAATACGGATTCGGAACCGGATACACATCATCGACGGCATTGGCGATCACGGAGCCGTCGCCTTCGCCCGGAGGCACGGTGGTAAATTCAAACACATCGTTCGGTCCGAACACGTGGTTGGCGTAGAAAATGAGTTTATCTGTACCTGTGCCACCTACTGAGTATGGCGGCGCATTGCGGCGCGCCATTGTAGCCCAGTACATGATTGGATACGGTTCGCTAACTGCTCTCCCCGTGAACTCATCATTCGGTGTTTCAGTGTACGGACTGAGGAAGATGAACAACCACTCACGTGGACCAGAAGAGGCCACGTTGTCCGCCGTTCCCGTCAGTGGCGGCCAGTATTTTCCATCGACCAACCCGCCGGGGACGTTGTTTTCTAGAAAACCAACAGCGAGTCGCTGCGGAGGATCCGCATCCATGTTCCATGCGGATAGGTATACACTCTTCGTAAAGTCCTGGAATCCATAGGATCCAGAGGCTGAATCGACTATGAATGGGCGAAATTCAGGGAGTGCAGGCCCACCCGCAGCTCGTAGGTAGCGATAGCCATAGGAAACATTCGGATCATTGGGGTCCCAATTCCCATCGGCGTCGACGGCCGCGAGCCGGATTTCGACGTTAACAATCTGGTCCGGTGGAACACCGGGATTATCGCAACCACCAAAATAATGACAGGGCGACTCCCAACCCATTGCACCATTGAATCCTTCGAAGTGGTTTCCATCAGCACCCGCCCATGTGAATCGACGAGTGCCGCCGGAAACGTCCCATCCTTCGTGCTCGGCCGCACCTTTAAGTCCCGGGGCCGGATTCACGAGGCGAAGAATGAACCCTTCAGTCGTGGAGGGACTGATGTTTGCATTTTGGTTAGTAAGCAGGTTCA
>JBKKDE010000142.1:0-9923 GCA_046708665.1 Candidatus Zixiibacteriota bacterium
ACTACGAGAAGGACGAATGCAACGGCAGGCAGACCAATTGTGCCCAGGAAAGAGTGGCACACCCAGCAATAGTCATGGCACTCATCATGGTGCCCATGTGTGCCGAGTCCGAGAAGGATGCCCACTGCCGCCAGCGCCAGAAAGATGGCGACTAGATGGAGCCGTTGGCGGGGACCAGAATTCATAAACTTCAATTTCAGTCTACACACGAATGAGTTCCGAGGCCAGTGGTCAGTGCGAGGCGGCCCTTAAGAGAGGTCATTCACGGTACAAAAGTACAGTTTGGCTGGGGGACAGGGATTCGAACCCCGATTCTACGCTCCAGAGGCGCATGTCCTGCCGTTGGACGATCCCCCAGGATCTTAAAGGCAGAAATGGGCCGCCCGCATGGACGGCCCCTCCGAAAGTAACACCTACGCCAGTCCTTAGTCAACCCCGCCACGATGTCGGGAGGGTGCCAAGACTTAGCGATTGGATTTTTTCTTAGCCGGCTTCGAGGTAGCCTTCTTCTTGGCTACGGGTTTCGGCTTTGCCTTGGGCTTGGCCGCTGGCTTGGGTTTGCTCGCCACTTTCTTTACGGGCTTCGCAGCGGTCTTGGTAGCTGGTTTGGACGCTTTGGCCGTCTTCGACTTGTCAATCGGCTCATCATGATCCGGCCCGACGCCAAAATCGGCGTCAAGATCCGGAGCTTCAACTATGGCAACGTCAATTTCGGGAATGTCGATGTGATCGGCACTGTCCAAGTCGTCATCATCCCCCCCGACAATACGGGCCAACTCCTTGCGTTTTTTCCGCAGTTTGTCCTCCAGCTGCTCGACCCGCTTACGGTCAAATAGCCCGCCAAAACGCAGGGTGGACAACTGCTTTTCGAGCGATTCGATCTCTTGTTTCAAGTGTTTCATATCATGCGCCATGAAAACCTCCGTTACGACCGCATACGAACTCAGATGCACACCAAATCGCAAGTAAGAATTTCTGCTATCTGCGAAGAATATGCTAGAAATAGTCGGCGTAGAGTTAGCGACCGGAGCGCTCAACAGGGTGGACGTTTCACTTGACTTTGCCTCGTAAGTCTCGCAAAGTTCACGACTTGTGCCGATTTCAGGAGTCGGCAGAATCGACCATAAATCATGACAACCGATGTCCTCAACAACTCAGTGCCAGCTTCGGCTCCTGCGGGTTTGTCCGCCGAGGACCAGAGACGTCTCTATTACTTTCTGATCAAAACACGGCTTTTCGACGAACGCTGCCGGCGCCTGTTTAAGCAGGGGCGCTTCCCAGGAACGTACTTTTCGGCAGTTGGTCAGGAAGCCGCAGGAGTCGGCTCTGCCTACGGACTTCTCAAGGATGACATTATTGCGCCATCTCACCGGGAACTCGGCGCCTACGTCACCAAGGGCATTCCGCTCGTTCACTTCCTGAAGCAGATATTTGCGCGCGCCAACTCTTCGGATAAAGGCAAATCTCACCCGTGCCATTACGGATCGACCGAGCACGGTCTCTACACTCCCGCTTCGACAATGGCGGGACAGCTTCCAGTCGGGGTGGGCATGGCCCTCGCGTTCAAGATCAGGAAAGAGCCTCGTGTTTGCATGGCCTTCATCGGCGAGGGCGGGACATCGCGCGGTGGTTTCCATGAGGCGTTGAACTTTGCCGGAATCCACGATCTGCCGAACGTGTTCGTCTGCATGAATAACTTGTGGGCCGAGTCTGTCCCGGCGAAATTGCAGAGCAGGATCGAGAAGTATTCCGACCGTGCCAAGGCGTATGGGTTCCCCGGCATTACGATCGACGGCAATGATCTCCTGCTCGTCTATTCCACGGTCAAGGCCGCGATCGATAAGGCACGTTCCGGGGGCGGCCCGACATTGATCGAATGCCTGACATACCGCTGGTATGGCCACTCTGAAATCGACCCGGCGAATTATCGTGCTCCCGAAGAAGTCGAGCGGTGGAAGAAACGCGATCCGGTCCTCCTGTACGAGAAGCACCTCGATGCCACCGGGGTCATGTCGGCCAGCGAACGCGAAAAAGTGAAGCTGGAGATCGAGACCGAGTTGGAGGAGGCCATTGCCTTCGCGGAATCGTCGCCGCATCCCGAGGCGGAGGATGCCTACGACGATGTCTACTCATTCTCACCCAACCCGAATTTCCCTGGATAATCGTAGATGCGAGTTATCACATACATTGAAGCAATCACCGAAGCCCTCGCGGAAGAAATGCGTCGCGATGAGCGCGTGTTCGTTCTCGGTGAGGATGTCGCCCTCTACGGTGGCGTATTCAAAGCGACCAGGGGGTTGCTCGATGAATTTGGTCCCCTGCGGGTAATCGATACTCCAATAGCCGAAGAGCTGATCGTTGGCGCCGCAGTTGGTGCTGCGGCCGTGGGGATGCGTCCGGTGCCGGAGCTTCAGTTTTCGGATTTCGCCTCCTGTGGATTCGACCCGATCGTTCAGCAAATGGCCCGCCTACGGTACCGTTCCGGAAGCGCATGGACTTGCCCGATGGTACTGCGTATCTGCTGCGGTGGCGAGATCGGCGGTGGGATCTATCACTCACAGACGAACGAAAACTGGTTTTTTGGTACTCCTGGGCTCGTGGTGCTTGCACCATCGACCCCGCACGACGCCAAAGGCATGCTCAAGTCTGCGATCCGCGGCGAGGATCCCGTCATCTACCTCGAGCACAAGCGGCTCTATCGTTGGATCAAAGGGCAGATTCCCGATGGCGATTTCACCGTACCACTTGGGCGCGCCGATATCAAACGGTCCGGCACAACACTCACTATCGTTGCCTACCAGCTAATGGTTCATCGCGCACTGGAGGCAGCGGACGTACTGGCGAATGAAGGCATCGACATAGAAGTGGTCGATCTGCGCACCCTGCTTCCGTGGGACAAAGAGATGGTGCTTGAGTCTGCGCGCAAGACCGGCAAAGTCTTAGTAGTGCATGAGTCACCGAAGACTGGCGGTGTGGGTGGAGAGATTGCAGCAACGATTATGGAGGAGGCCTTCGACTACCTTGATGCACCTGTGGAGCGCTTGGCCGGACCCGACATTCCACCGATGCCGTTTGCTCCTGTGATGGAGAAAGAATATATGCCCGACGCCGAGAAAATTGCGGCCAAGGCCCGCGCGTTAGCCGCGTATTAGAGATCATTAAGAGGAGAATGCTCAATGCCAGTTTCGATCATTGTACCACAGATGGGTGAGAGCGTAGTTGAAGGAACCGTCGGGCGTTGGCTCAAGTCCGAAGGCGATTCGGTGCAGAAGGATGAGACCGTCGTCGAAATCATGACCGACAAGGTCAATGTCGAGATTCCGGCGATCTCCGCAGGAACACTCGGCAAGATTGTCGTGACCGAGGGCACGGTCGTCGGCATTGGTACCGAGATCGGGATCATCCTCGGCCCCGGCGAATCGCTTCCAGGGGGCGCGTCGGCCAAGGAGGCGCCAGCTATGCAGGCATCTGTTGCTGGGGGTTCAGCAGCGGCAACTGTTGCGGCGCCGCCGACAGTCACGATTACTCGCCCCGGTGAATCGGGCGATGGCGACAAACGGTCTTCACCAGTTGTTCGCCGTTTGCTCCGTGAGCACAATTTGTCGTTGGATGAAATCCCCGCTTCAGGCAGCGGCGGGAGGGTATCCAAAGAGGATGTTCTAAACTACGTCCGTACTCGCCAGTCGGCCCCAGCGCGACCCGCCACGGCTCCGGCAGCGACGAAGCCAGTCGCCGCACCGTCGCCATTGCAAATCGCAGTTGTTCACGGAACAGAGTCAGTCGAGCGAAAGCCCTTCGCCGGTGTTCGGAAGCTGATTGCCGATCACATGGTGAAGTCAAAACAGACTTCGCCGCATGTGATGACGATGGATGAGGTGGACCTGACCGAGCTGGTACGCGCGCGCAATCGACACAAGGATGAATGGTCACAGTTGGCGGGCGTCAACGTCACCTATCTGCCATTCTTCATCAAGTCCGTGGTTGCAGCGTTGCGAGAATTCCCTTCGATCAATGCCTCGCTCGACGGCGACTCCATCGTCTACAAGAAGTACTATCACATAGGCATCGCCGTGGCGCGCGACGAAGGTCTGATCGTCCCTGTCATCAAGCACGCCGATCAGAAGTCCATCATTCACTTGGCACGCGAAGCAGCGAGCTTGGCCGACCGCGCTCGAAACAATCAGCTCAAACCCGACGACGTTGTTGGTTCGACATTCACGCTGACAAACGCGGGAATGTTCGGCGCCCTGGCATCGACTCCGGTGATCAATCAGCCCGAACTCGCAATTTTGGGTATGCATATGATTCAGAAGCGCCCTGTTGTCCGGGAAGACCAGATTGTCATTCGTGATATGATGTACCTGACAATCTCGTTTGACCATCGCCTGATCGATGGCCACACCGCTGTGCAGTTCATGCGGAACATCTGCCGGCGGCTTGAGAACCCGTATGAGTTGATGATGACAATCTAACGCGTCTGGTCACTGACTGTGACGGGAGGGGGCTTTTCGCCCCCTTTTGTCTGAAGGAAATAGTTGAAGATCAACGACACAGGCATCAATGTCACCTTCACCGGATCCATTACGGTCGTCGATTGGGGGGATTTGGCGTATCGGGAAGCGCATGAACGCCAATTGGAGGCGCTCACTCAGCGTATCGCCGGTAATATTGGCGATACAGTGTTCCTGGTCGAGCACCCGCACGTGTACACGTATGGGCGTGGGGCAAACCTATCCGAGCTCATGCCAGTAACACCGGTAGAGTCGCGTACTCCTGTTGAACTTGTCCCGGTCGAACGGGGTGGAGGCGTTACGTACCACGGCCCAGGCCAATTGGTGGCGTATCCGATTCTCGATGTGCGCAAGAAGACCGGCGATATGCACAAGTTCCTGCGTTGGCTCGAGGATGTGATTATCCGCACGATCGCGACGTGGGGATTGGAGGGCTCCCATCACCCAACGCACACCGGTGTATGGGTGAAGGAGAGGAAAGTCGCATCGCTTGGTGTCGCGGTGCGTCAGTGGATTTCGTACCACGGCATTGCGCTCAATGTTTCGACCGACCTACGTTATTTCGGTGCCATCCATCCGTGTGGATTGTCCCCCGAAGTCATGGCTTCGATGGAGCTGCTCACGGCCCAGATCGTCCCGCTGGCTCGGGTGAAATTGCGATTTGCGGAGGAGATTCAGAAGTAGCGGCTTACTTGTCGATCAAGACGATTGGCGTCCCCGGTTCGAGCGCGTAATAGAGTGTCTGCGCGTCTTTCTCAGTTACAACTACATCCAAGTGCGGTTGTCGCATGAATGGGATCCAGTTCTGTTGGAACTGTCCCATTTTCTCCTCGAAGCTGCGCTCCTCGCCGGCCCCTTCGACCGTCATGACACGGATGATAAAGTCATCCGTGAGCTCGACAACAAATCGACGTGGCATAACCCGGCTGATCAGCTCAGGATCGACCTTCGACACCTTGGCAACAACGCCGACGACAGTGTCTGACACCGCGGGTCGTCCCGACCAGACCTTTCGTTTCGTGACGCTTTGCCAACCCGTAACGCGCTTTTCCCTCCATGCATCGCTATAGGATATGACATCGTCTTCGTCGAGCACCGTGAACCGGCACTTAAGTAGCGGGACTTCTCCCAAATGAATTCGAAACGTTGAATCGCGGGTATCAACGCGGACATGGTAAATCGTGTCGCCCTTGAAACGCTGGAGCGTGGCCATCAAGACCGAGTCAATCGGCTGCTGCGCCGACGCCTGAGATGGCGACGCAAGCCATACCGCAACCGCCAGGGAAGCGATGCGGGCAGTTCTTACGAGACATCGCGGCATGGGCTTCCCGGCTGTCATTAAAAAATCACCACCGGTGTTCCCATCGTGATCTTCTTGTAGAAGTAGTCGAGGTCTGTCGCGGCGAGGCGGACACAGCCGTGCGTTGCAGCAACACCGATCAATCGTTCGTACAGCGTACCGTGGATAAAGAATCCATCGCCAAAGCCAATGGCGTAGTCGCCCATGACCTCGGAATCAAGTCGATCGTTGGGATTGTCCGGGATCGGTTCACCCTCTTCGATGAAGGCCCAGTCGGGCTTGCGCCACCAGGGTTCGGTCGCACGTGACTCGACCGCGAACACGCCCCGCGGTGTATGGAATCGCCAGACTCGCCCGCCAACCGTATCGACCAATTCGGAGCCGGTGCCGGTCGAGCAGAGGGCTTCGTAGAGAATCTCGTCCTTGGTGCGCCAATAGATCCGGTTAGTGTGCGTGTCGATGACGATGTAAGGGCCCTTGAAGTTCGCGGCACGCTGCGCCTTCTTCTTGCCCTTCTTTGTTACCTTGCCCTCGGCCTTTTCCTCGTCTTCGCTCACCGGCGCCAGTTTGCGTTGCGCCTGGATCGCCAATGAATTGTCGGACAGGGGTGGCTCTTTCCATTTGTAGGCTCTTGGTGACGTGATCGCCGAGTAGGCAATACCTGACACCAACACCAACGGCGGAACAAGCAGAAGCAGCAGTTTCTTCAGTCTGGCCATCCGGTCGCCTCCCGTACTATTGTAACGCGATCTCCGACGGACATTTTTGCCATCAATCGATCCATATCTTTATTGGACAGGGCGACACACCCCTCAGTCCAATCTTCACCCTTGCCGCCCTCACCGTGGACCTCGATCAATCCGCCGATGCGCGCGTTGCGCGGAATCTTCCCCGCCTTTTTATTTGCTGCGAATCGCTTTTTGTCCTGCTCGTTCGGATAATTGATGTTGAGCGCCTTATAGTATTGAGTATCGCGGTCGCGCCACTTTGTCACTTGGTAAATACCTTCCGGTGTGGCGCCGTCGCCGGACCGTATCTTCTGGGCCCACGCGCGGTAGCCAAACTCAACCGGGAAATCCTCAATGATCCGCCCGCCCTTGAGCAAATAGGCGCGACGGTCCATCTTCACGACAACCAGGGCGGTCGAGCCATTCTGTTTGGACCATGAGATCGTTTCGCGCACCATGCGGTCCCAATGCGGCAATTCGACCGGATCAACCCAGTCGTGATCAAGCCGTTCCTCGAAATCGCGCAAGGCAGTTTGAGCAGCGGGAATCGCGGCCAACGCCCGGTCAATTTCTCCGGACTGATATGCATCCCGAAGAGCTTCGACATGCATCTCCGCTTCGGTCATGGTTTGCCGTAGAGGAATGCGTGCGAGGTGCCCATTGATGCCCGCTTTGTGTGCGGCAATTGTCTTGCTCAGAGAATCGATTGCCGCGGAAATGGCCAGCTTTTGCTGAACCCTGTTGACCTCTCCAGACTTAACGGCTTCACGCGCCGAGATCCCCGCGCGAATCAGGAGCGACTCTGCTTGGGCGAAGTTGCGCTCGAAAAACCAGAACCGATTCTGCGTTTCGATGATCAGCCAGGCAGAGTCATAACGGGCCCGCGCTTGCTCCCATATGTCGGGAGCACTTTCCGCGGCGCCCTGGCGCTCGCTCTCCTTCAGCGCCTCCCAGGCGACCTGCGAAAGCTGCGTCGGCGGGCTGTCACAGCCAACGATCGACGACAGAAATATGGCCAGTACAACGAGAATATTGATCGGTTTCATCATTTCAATTCTACACACTTTAACAGGGATACTATCCAGGTGTTCCGAGCTGAATCTTTGTCAATCAACGACTTCTGCTTATAAATCGACGGCCGCCCCATCAGATTTTAACTGACGGACGGCCGTCGTTTGTTCGATCGAAACGGACATTACTCCGTTACCGTTCTGGTTACCGTTTACCGCCGCGCTTGGCCATGGCCGCTTCGAGCTGCGTTCGCATAGTGTTCATGCGGTCGCGAATCGTCTGTGCCTTGGCCTTGGCGCCGTCAAAATTATTGCGCGTCAACTCGGCCTGTGCCTCGGAGAGCATTTGCTGCAGAGCCGTGAGGTCCTGCTTCATCAGCTCGAGTTCGGCTTTGGTGTCCTTGCCGGCCGGAGCATTGGCGATCATGGCCGCAGTCGAATCGAGCTCTACGCGGACCATGTTCAACATGTCTTCGGTCTCCTTGTGGACCCGTTCCATCTCAACTTTGGCATTCGTCGACGCAGTGTTCATGAGCGCGCTGGCCTTTTCGAACATGGCCTTCGACTTGCCATAAGAACGGAAGAGGGCAAACCGGCTGTCCTGTGCGGCCTTCTCGGCCTTGGCTGCCTGCAATGTGTCATTCGCCATCTGCCAGTCAGCAGCGGCATACTTCGAAGCCTGGGTCGTCTGGGCGGCCTGCATCGCCTGATCAGCAGAGGCCATCTCCATCTCCGGTGGCTTCGAACAACCTGCCATCAGGGCCACCAACAGCGGCAACACCAATAGCATTCTCAACGTCTTCTTCATTTCTCCTCCTCCATGAGTTCCCGTTTCAGGGCCCCCAGCGGTTTACATTGTCGTTCAAAACGAATATTACACTTCTACAGTGAATCCGAATGCATGATCTGTCAAGAATCAATCTTGGGTCGTTTTGCCGTCCGACTCCTTTCGCTCCCAACTACTTCTCCCCCAAAAAAAGAGACCCGCCATGGTAGCGAGCCTTGTTGATGCCTGGGAGTGTGGGACGGTAAGGTGCTTAGCCGTTCATCATTTTTGGCCGAATCCCCTGATTCTTAACAACATCAGGCCACAGTTCTGGTCTCGAGACGGCCTTCTGGAGGGCTTTAGATACACCCCTTAATCCCAATTGCAAGGGAAATTTTGCACAAACTTCACCCACCCCGGACGATTTTCGGAATTCCGACCACATTCGAGACATCTAACATCTTGTATTGCAACGCGTTATCGAAATGGCTTGTGATGCGCGGCGATGAACCTATCATTGGCACCCATGAATATGTCTGACACACTCCACATTCCGCGCGATCTGGCGGGCAAGACAGCGGTCATCACCGGAGGCACCAGAGGGATCGGGCGGTCCGTCGCTCGCAAACTGGCGCAGCGAGGCGCCGATGTGGTCGTTAACTACTTCCGCTCGCGGACCGCAGCTGCGGAAACCGTCGCGGAACTCGAAGCACTTGGGGTTCGCGCGCATTCCGTGCGTGGCAACATCGCAAATAAGGAGTTCCATCAGAAACTGTTTGATGAGGTGGCCGAGAAGTTTGGCAAAGTCGATATCCTTGTCTCGAATGCGGCGCTGGGAATCTATGCCAACGTCCTCGATGTCGACGAGAAGGCCTGGGATCTCTCCTTGCACACCAACGCCGAGGCGTTGCTGTTCTGCGCGCAACGCGCTGTCCCGATCATGCCCGAGGGCGGTAAAATCGTCTCGCTGTCCTCACTTGGAGCCCAGCGCTATATCCCCGGATATGCCGCGATTGGAATCTCAAAGGCGGCAATCGAATCTCTCACTCGCTATCTCGCGACCGAGCTCGCCGCCAGACGTATCAACGTCAATTGTGTGTCGGGTGGATTTATCGACACGGATGCGCTCAAGATTTTCCCGAACTATGATGAAATGCTCAAGGAAGTTGTGCGACGCACGCCATTCGGACGTGTCGGAACTCCCGATGAGGTCGCGGATGTGGTCGTGTTCCTTTGCTCCGATGCCGCACGTTGGATCACCGGCCAGATCCTGATCGTCGATGGTGGCTACTCGATGACGTGAAACGCGGTTACATGTCTGATTGCGATGTCAAGCGGACCTCTTCGTCCGATATCCAACTCTTTGCGTCCTGTTGGTCGAAATCTTTACCTGCACTTGTTTGGTCCCCATTCTGGCGTGCTCCGCGTGTAAATTGACCTAAGAGGGTCAAGACCACATCCATCAGTCAGGCTCGATTTAACAAGCCATGGGATGCGCACGCAACAGCAGTGGTTAGTCTGGCCCCTGTTCGTTCGCTCAACTTGGGGCGGATTGATGAAAGCTTGGAATGAATTTCCGATTCATGCGTACTTTGCTATGGGAAACGG
>JBKKDE010000143.1:0-6344 GCA_046708665.1 Candidatus Zixiibacteriota bacterium
CTTTCGACGTACGGCCGGGCCACATGATGACAATGTACTCGCCCATCCCGCGGACGGCTTTTTGCTGACGGGCATGAATACCCTTACCAAACGCCAGCAAGAGCACGACCGACGCTGTTCCCCAGAGGAGGCCGAACACCGTCAGCGCAGTGCGCATCTTCTGCGAGCGAATGTCGCGAAGCAGAGAAGTTAGGAAGACTCGAATAGCCATGGCAGCCTATGCCGAAGTGCGGCTTTACTCAATCTCGCGCGGTGGACGTTCGATAACTTCCACACCCTGCTCCAGCCCGGCGAGAATTTCGACTTGAAGTCCGTCGGACAATCCAGTCTTGATCGGAATTTCTTTGGCTTCGTTGGGCTTTTCAGTGCTCGGTACTTCAACGTACGCCGAATCCGCTCGGAAGATGACAAGCCGCTCGGGCAGGACGAGCACGGAGTCCTTGCGATTGATCACGATCTCGGCATTCGCGGAATAACCGGCGCGAAGTTGTGTGCCGCTCGCGACTTCTTTAAGCGAGATCTCAACATCAAACATTACAGTATTGTCCTCTTTGCGCGCCTTTGGCGAGATCATGTAGAGTTCACCGGTGACCTTCGCGTCGGGTAAAGCGCCGATCTTGATATCGACAGGCATCCCGACAGTCAGCTTGCCCACATCGATTTCATCAACAGTGCCCTTAAAGAGCAAAAGCTCCATCGACGCCAATGTCAGAAGCGCCGTTCCTTCCTGGAATGATGTCAACGGAACCACGGGATCGCCCTGATTGACGTGACGCGCCAGCACAGTTCCCGCGACAGGCGAACGAAGAATCGACTCGACTGCCTTGTTGGCGATCGTAATTTTCCCAGATTCGATGAGCGAGAGTTTTTCTTCGGCGAGGGTCTGGCGCAACTTCGCCTCATCCAATCGCTGTTGATCTCTCTCATATTCCTGGTCGGAGATGTGCTTCTTGGCGAGCATCTCCTGCGTGCGGTTGAAGTCACGCAGCGCGTTGTCGTATTCAATCGCGGTCATCTCGAGATTCCGCTTGGCTTCGGCAAATTCTAACGGTGTCGGATCGGGCGCTACTTCGATCAAGGGATCACCGACACTCACCGAGTCGCCGATCTTCACATAGATCTTCTTCACGAGTCCGGAAATTTTCGATTTGATCGCAATCTCGTTGTCGGGCTCGATGCGTCCGATGGCAAGCGCCTTATCGACGATCGTGCCGCGATCAACTTTGACAAGCTTAAAGGAAGCGTCCGTGTGGCCGGCACGATTCTGAATGATGAAGATCAAACCGGCAACAACGATGATCCCCACCACTCCCAAACCAATCTTCTTGAACATGGGTGACTCCCACTAAGGCAGTTTTTCGGTAATGCCACAGCCGCAGGACGGCCATGGACTCACAGCTTGTCTAGTACGGGTACCTGAAGAAAAGGTTTCGGAACGGGGGGGGATCTACCGGGCCAGTCGCCCGATCAATTCTGTCGGATTGGACATGCCTTTGGACGCCAAATACGCAGATAATTCTGCCGCAACCCGTAGCGGGGCATCGGGCATCTTGAAGTTTGATGTACCGACCTGAACAGCGCTGGCCCCGACGATCAGGAATTCAGCCGCATCGGTTCCCGACGAAATTCCGCCGATCCCGATCACCGGCAATTTCACTGCTTTGACTATCTTGTGCACACATGCGAGCGCCACTGGCTTCACGGCCGGACCCGAAAGACCCCCGGTGACATTCGATAGACGCGGCTTGAACGTATTGTAGTTCACGGCCATCCCAACCAGCGTGTTGATCGCCGAGATCGCGTCAGCGCCGCCGCGTTCCGCGGCTTTCGCGAGGGCCGCGATATCATTCGTATTCGGAGTAACCTTGATGATGAGCGGGGTCTTGGTTGCCTTGCGAACTTTCGCCACACACTCCTCAACCCACGACGGATCAGAGCCATTGTCGATGCCGCGTTCCACATTCGGGCACGACAGATTCACTTCGAGCATGTCGATACCATCTTCACGTCCCAGACGGCTCGCCATCGCCTCGTAGTCTTCTTGCGAATGCCCGACGATATTGACGATCACGCGTGTCCGCATTGCGCGCAGACGCGGCAGCTCATGTGAAATGAACGCCTGCACGCCTTTGTTCTGCAGACCGATGGCATTGAGCATTCCACCTGATGTCTCACATGTGCGCGGATAAGGATGCCCGGAACGTGGCTCAAGCGAGACGGATTTGGTAACCATCGCCCCAAGCCTGGTCGTGTCGCACCAATTCGACACTTCCTCGCCGGTACCGGCTGTCCCGGAAGCCGTCCAGACAGGTGTCGCGAACGTGATCCCGGCGATCTTCACCGAAAGGTCGATGGCAGGTGCTTTGGCGGTTTTGGGTTTCATTTAGAAGACAATAGTCGACGCGTCAAACACCGGACCGTCACGACACACGCGCTTGTATGTGTCATAACCCGAACACCCGACTCCCTCGACCACACACCCCATGCACACGCCGTATCCACAGGGCATCGACCGTTCGAGCGAGACTTCGCAGTACGAACCATGCGCTCTACATACCCTGGCGAGCGCGCTCATCATCGGCTCCGGACCGCAGCCATACACGCAGATGCGTTTGGCGTCAAGTTTCCCGCTCTGAATCATATGATCCAGAAGCGCGACAGCAGTCCCGTGAAAGCCCTTCGTACCATCATCACTGGCCCAAGTCGGCCGTAACCCGTGCTGTGTAAGTTGAAATGGTGTCACAGCAAGCGATGCATTGCGAACTCCGAGAATCATGACGGGTCTTGGAGCGTTCTTCTGCTTCTCGGTCTTAGCCAGCAGTTCGAGTGTCCAAAGTCGCAGCGGCGCCATTCCCAAGCCGCCGCCAACCAAGACAGCAGTATGTCCTTTTGGTGGGTGTGTAAACCGATTGCCCAGTGGTCCAAGAGTGTCCAGCTCGCAACCGACCGGATCGGTCGCTAATGAGCGGGTCCCTACACCCAGAACTTGGTGCAAGATATCGTATGTGCCGGCGTTCGCGTCTGTTCCATACACCGAGAAAGCGCGTCGGAAGAGAAGTTCTGAAGCGGGAAGAATATGCACAAACTGCCCGGCTTTGGAGTGGCGGGCAATGTGAGGTTGTTGGAATCGTTGATGAAAAATGTTCGGCCCGACGCGTCGGGTCCAAACAAGGGTCGAAGTCAGTCGCTGGTTCACGGAGTTCCGGGAATGTTTGGCTGCCCACCGGTACGGTTGTACCAATCCAATTCGTCAGGCGAAAGCGCCGGGGGCGTCACGCGTATTTCATATTGGTACGGTATGTTCAAAGATTCGGGTGCGATCGAATCAGGATCGAATCGTGTCTCCAAAATCGCACGTCGTGTCGCCTCGTCCAAATCCTCCGACGGAGACTTCTGGATCAATTCATACTCGCGAATCTCGCCAGAATAGTCAATGACGATGCGATAGACGACCACGACCTCTTTGGTGATAACGCCTACGTCAGCGGACGGGAACTCAACCTGTCCGACAAACTTTGGCCTCGGGGCGCGTGGTAGCGTTGCTGCTACGTTCGCTGAATCAGATCCCGCTGTGCCTGGTCCCTTTCCCTGCGCAAGCGCCGGGTCCGGCTTGCTGGCTACGGGTACTGCACGGGGCCTGGGGCGAGCAACTGTTGTCGACAGTCTCTCGTTGGCGGCGACTGCCAGTTCCGATTGGGGATACGTGGCCGCGATCTCTTGATAGGCCCAAACCACGGCCGAGTCGCCGGTGGGGAAGTAACGGTCTGTCAGGAATGCGATCGCATACTCGGCTCGGGGAATCAGTCTCGAATACGAATACTTATCGAGGAAGTCCCGAAAACCGTCGATGGCGCCTTCGGGATCGTTATCGAGCAGATACCTGTCTTGTGCGAACCGGTATGCCGCGGCAGGGTGCGCTGTGTCGGCATCGGTGCCATTCCAACCCAGCCGCGCGATGGCATCACCGGCGTAGTCGGTGTACGGATACTCCGACAGAATGCGTATGAGCCGCTGACGGGCCGCGGTCGAGTCATTAAACTCGGATGTGTAAACATCTGCGGCTGAGAGCAGAGCTTGAGCGCCGTACGGAGTACCTTTGTACCGCTCGGCAATTTCGTTGTACTCGACCAGAGCCGAATCGGGGTAGCCCAGGTCAAACCGGTACAACTCAGCCAACTGCATCTGAGTCTCGGCGGGCAATTCAATTTCTGCGAATGCGGCATCACGTTCTTTGCGCATACGTGCGCGTTCTTCGCGCTCCATCACGGCGCTGCTGTCAATCTCCGGTTCTTCCGCGATTACATAGAGCAGCTCCAATGGGGTCTCCGGACCGAAAACATCACCAACGCCGAAGTCATAGCGCGACGCGGGGGACGGTGGTCCATAGAGCGAATCAATTCCCATCGCACGTTCCCAAAGATCGGGGGATAAGAGCTCAACGGCACGCCGATTGAAGAAGAGTTCGAGCGAATCGACCGGGGGTCCAAAGACTGCGGTGGCAGCGGCTGACGCGGCCGTTAGGGAATCAGCGATTGCCGACGAATCGAAAGCCGGCGCGGCATAGATTGCGTTGAATCTCAAATCAGGTGGCGTCTCCGGCCCCAAAAGCTCGGCGTTGTCCCACGGATTGATCAAGTGGTCGGGGGTCTCGGGGCCCTGCACCAATGCCGCCGCCATCAACAGGGAGTCTTCCGGGCTGAGGGGGGTGGACATTGCGATGGAGTCCTGGAGGTACTTTTCACGCTCATAGGAATGAACGAAATCAACGGGACGTGCCTTAATGGGAGATGACAAGAGTGCGCGCTCGAGACGAGGCAGGTCTTCGGGATCGTAGAGATCGGTGCTATCTCCGCTGCCGCCGCGCGAAAGGTCGCCACGCCCCAGCGAGATCCGAAACTGTTCGAGCTTACTGATATTAGCCGAACGCGTTAACGCCTCGTTTGACAGCGCACCGGATGCGTATTCCTCGCGGACTTTATCGTAGAGTTCCTTCGCCGAGGCGAGGTCGTTCTGTTGGTACTGCTTGATCTCGGCCATTTTGAAGTAGGCCTCAGCCGACCACCGCGTCTGTTCCAAGGCAGCAGCGACCTGTTCATACTGGCGCCACGCGTCGTCGACATCGCCGCGCCGCTCGAGGCCATCCCCGAGGAGCAATCGAATGGCGCCAATCGAATCCGCGTAGACTTCATCGTCAGCCATCGCTGTGAAAACCGCGATGCCGGAGTCGACCAGCCCGGCTTCATAGCTCGCCCCGCCCAGGCCAATCAGTGCAGGGTATCGAACCAGCGGCTCTTTGTGCTCGGTCAATGGAAGGTAGACAGCCATCGCCTCGGTTGGGCGATTTAGCTTGCGCAGTTGATCCGCGGCCAAGACACGTGCCTCGTTGGCACGGATCGTCTCCGGATAGTCATCCAGAATCTGTTGGAATGCCGCAACTGCGGAATCGTGCGATCCGATTTCGGATAGGTACACGCCGCGTTGGAATGTCGCCTCGGAACGCCACTCCGGCTTGCGCGCTGTGGTGGCCAATTCGCTAAACGTTCGATACGCCGCTTGTTCATCGCCCGACTGCATGCGGCATCGCGCCAGATACAACTGCGACTCCTCAAGAAACTCCGACTTCGGGTGCACTGCGAGAAGCTCCCGGAACGCGCTTTCCGATTTGGAATAGTTGTCGATTCTGAAGTACGACACGCCGATGAGGTAGAGGGCGTCATCGTGATACTTGCTCTTGGGGTGCTTCTGAACCACTTTCGCCGCTTTGGCAATTGCGTCCTCGTACAGGCGGCGATTGGCAGTCATCTTGGTACCGCCGAGCTCAGGGTTGTTTTGCTTCTCTGCTTCTTTGAAATGCCGCTTTGCATTGTACATCGTGTTCCAGTACACGCACCCCGACAAGGGCAAGCCAACCCCTCCAAGGATGACGAGCACTAGAGCACGGGTGATCCAGGACTTTATAGCTGTGTTCATAAGATGCATCTTCAATTGGTAACCATTGTCGGGACGACGATGTTCAGCCCGAGTTCCCTACATAACATCGGCAGAATTTCTCCCGATGGCCCCCGTAAGACCGAATCGAATCGATCAGATATCTCAGTAGGTTCGGAATTGATCTCAACGAGGTATGCGCCATAGCGTTTGGCCAAATCGGCGAGTCCAGCGGCGGGCTGCACGGCCGATGAGGTACCTACGGAGAAGTAGATCTCCGCTCCCTTTGCGGCCTCCCACGCTTGTTGTAGCGCCTGAACCGGCAGAAGTTCCCCAAACCAGACTACATCCGGACGAATCAACCCCCCGCACCCGCAGGAGGGTAGTTGTCCGTCTTGGTCGAGGGCCTGATCCCC
>JBKKDE010000144.1:0-2582 GCA_046708665.1 Candidatus Zixiibacteriota bacterium
AGGAACTCAAGGCGGCGGTCCTCGAACGGGAAAAGCTCGTCACCACCGGAGTCGGCTACGGAGTTGCCTTCCCACACGCCAAAACCCGCGCCATCAAAGGCATCATCATCGCGTTCGGCCGTCACGAAGTTGGCATCGAATTTGAAGCGATGGATAAGAAGCCCGTGCACCTTCTGTTCCTGATCGCTGCGCCTGAGGATGCTATCGGCGCGCATCTGAATGTCATGGCACGTTTATCCTACGTTATGAAAAGTGAAAAGAATCGTGAGCGGTTAATGCGGGCCAAGACCGCTGGCGAAGTCATGCTCATTCTCGACTCGGCGCCGTAGCCGTATTTCTGGGGGGCGACAGCGGCGTGTTGCGGCGCCTATTTTGGTGGTCCTCGAATCGTCCTGCGGCGTTGCCGTGGGCGATTTTCGTATCTGTGCTCCTCCTGATCCTCGGAGAGGGTGTTCGATCCACAATATCTTCAGCCGTCGTACGTGTCATCTACTCACCATTCTACGCTCTGCACTACCGTGTCGCTGCAGGCGCTGAAGTTTTTGCAGAAAACCGACGCCTCGCCGAAGAAGTCGCCAATCTCAATGTCGAGATCCAACGGCTGAGGGAAGAGAAACGTGAGAATGCCCGACTGCGGCAATTGCTCGAGTTCTCTCCAAGTTGGCGTGGACGCGCCATCGCCACCGAAGTTGTCGGCCCGCTGGCTCCCGGCTCAGGCAATGTCTGGATCGGCGCCGGGAAGACACGTCTTGTAGAAATCGATCAGCCGGTCATGACCGAGGATGGACTGCTCGGACGCGTCTCCGAAGTCGACTCGTATGTTTCGCGCGTCCGCACGTTGTGGGATCCGCTCCTGCGCGTTGCTGCTTACGATCAACGCAGCCGCGTCTCCGGCGTGATCGAATGGAGATCGGGGCCCGATCTGCGAATGAACTATGTCGTGGCCTCGGCCGATGTCACGATTGGCGATACAATTATCTCGTCGGGATGGGGAGGTGTCTTCCCCAAAGGACTGCTGATTGGCACAATTGTCGCAATCGACACCATCAACGTTGGAGAATTTCTGGATGTGACGGTCGGGCCGGCGGTACGCCCCGATCGTTTGGAAGCAGTGTTCGTCATTCGTCCGACCCCCGAAGAGCTCAATCCTGACCCTGGAGGTCTTGTCCCATGACATTTCTTCGTTGGATCATACTGCTAGCGAGCGTGGTCTTTTATCGTGTGTGGTTTCCCGAAAACCCGCCCCCGCTTGGTCTGCGTCTCGACTACGAGTTGCTCGTGATCGCCCTGATCGGACTCTATCGGGGCGTTACTGTGGGTGCCCTGGCTGGATGGGGAATCGGCTTTCTCGCTCATGCGTACGATCCCGATATGATGGGCTGGGGATCTATTCTGGGTGCGGTGCTCGGTTGGGCGGTCGGGCTGCTGAAGGAGCGATTGTTCCTCGAGTATGTCTTCTCACGCTGGCTGGTGCTCTGGGGAATTCTCCTCGCCGTGAAGTTGGTGTACATTCTCTTTGCTGTCGGGCTTGATATCGGCATGTGGGTCAGCTCCATTTTCCCCGCTGGATTGGGGTCGGCGGGGCTGAGCGCGACCGTCGGAGTGGTCATTTCGATTGTCTGGGATCGTGCCCATCCACGCGCGCGTGCCGCTGTTAATGCCGCGTCCGGCGGCGACCAATCGTTGTAGAAAGAATCGATGACCGGGCCATCTCGACGAAACATTCTCCTGGGTGTCTGCCTGCTGATGTTGACGGGCTTGGCGGGACGTCTCGCGTGGATGCAATTGATCCAAGCCGACGAGTACCGCGAGATCGCCGACTTCAACCGCATCCGCATGCTCCCGGTCATGGCTCCACGCGGACGTGTCCTCGACCGCAACGGGATCGATCTGGTTCGCAACCGTCCTTCGTTCACAATCTCAGTTCTCCCGACCGACTTTCGCGGCGAAGAACCGCGCCTGCGATTGGCGACCGCACTCGGTATCGACAACACTTCGCTCGTCGAACGGATGAAACGGCGTCCCGGTTTGCCTCTGGAACCGGTCGGCATACAGCGCGATGCCGATATGCGCATGATCGCGCGCCTCGAAGAGCATATCGAACAATTCCCCGGCGTGATCATCGCGAACGAGCCCGTGCGCGAGTACCCGACAGCGCAGTGGGGAGGTCATGTCTTCGGCTATGTGCGTGAAGTGAACGAAGAGGACATGAAACGCACCGACAAGACGGGAGCGCCAATGCGCGGCTCAGTCGGTGCGACAGGTCTGGAGAAACGCTACGACGAAACCATTCGCGGTGTCGATGGCATCAGCTACCGTCAGATTAACGCCTACGGCCAGATGCTCGGCGCCATGCCTGGGTACCCCGCAGTTCCTCCGACACCCGGCGACGATGTCATGCTCGGCCTCGATGATGCCCTCCAACGTCTCGGCGACTCGCTCCTCTCCGAGTACCCGGCGGGCACAATCGTCGCACTCGACATCCGAACCGGTGAGGTGCTTTGTCTTGTCACACGGCCCGGCTTCGATGCCAACGATTTTTCGGGAGGGATGTCGTCGTCAACGTGGAACGCACTTCGTGA
>JBKKDE010000145.1:0-2586 GCA_046708665.1 Candidatus Zixiibacteriota bacterium
CTACACGCGTATGCTCGACTTTCAGCACGCTTTGCAGAAACAGGATTTCAAAGATGAGCGCCAAGCCCAGCAACCCGAAGGCACCTACGGTCGCACTTCGCCGGGCAATCTCCCCGATGCCGCTGGCATGACCGATGAGGAGTACGAACGTCTCCTCACCCGCTACCAGGAAGAGGGCTACCCGAAGGAGTACGAAGAGACCATTAAGGCGTACTTCCGCGCGCTGGCTGAGTCGCGCAGCGCTGGCCTGCCCGCCGGGGCGGGTGCGACACCGCAGAAATAAGTAGATCAATCGAATTCAAGAATCGCTGGGGGCGGGTCATCAGACCCGCCCTTTTTTTGTGACCCCATCCATCGATTTAGTACATTTGAGCGAGCAAAAGCCCGGCAAATGTCGGCGTCGTTTTCGTTGGCTTGGCCGTACAATAGTTAAAGTGCTTGGGTGAAGTTTATCGGAGGAGGTATGGCTATGGGTTTTATCAGCGTCGGCAAAGAAAATTCCAGCAGCATCGACCTGTATTACGAAGATCATGGTAACGGCAAGCCCGTGGTTCTGATCCATGGTTGGCCGTTGAGCGGAGCATCGTGGGAACGCCAGGTACCGGCTCTCGTCGATGCCGGGTTCCGTGTGATCACCTATGACCGTCGTGGGTTCGGCAAGTCGAGTCAGCCATTCGATGGGTATGACTACGACACGCTAACGGCAGATTTGCATGCGATCATGGTGGAGCTCAATCTCCATGACGCGACTCTGGTCGGTTTCTCGATGGGCGGCGGGGAAGTGGCGCGTTATCTCGGACAGTATGGCCACGACCGCGTGTCGAAAGCAGTCTTTATGGCGGCGATCCAGCCATCCCTGCTCAAGACTCCCGACAATCCCGGTGGCCAGGATGTGAGCCACTTTGCGGACACGCAGAAGGCAATCACCGCCGACCGTCCTGCATTTCTGACCGGGTTCTTCACAAAGTTTTTCAACGTCGATGTCCTGCTGGGCAAGAAAATCAGCGAGGAAGCGATTCGCGTGAATTGGAATATCGCGGCTGGCGCCTCACCGAAGGGTACACACGATTGCGTGCACTCATGGCCGACCGACTTTAACGCCGATGTCGCCAGTATCAAGATCCCCACACTGATCGTGCACGGCGACTCCGACCGCATCCTGCCAATTGAACGTACCGGTCAACGCACGCACGAAGCGATCAATGGCAGCAAGCTGGTTGTGATCAAAGGCGGCCCGCACGGTATCAACTGGACACACGCCGAAGAGGTTAATAGCGCGTTGCTGGAATTCCTCGGTCCGGGGCATGGCGAGCAATCGCACGAGAGTTTTACTGCGGACGTCTCGGAGATTTCAGCGGGTCGCGGGATGCGGACGATTTGACGGGCACATTAGCCAGACACCGCTGAGCAGTGAAATGCCGCAATCGTTTCACGGATCAAAAGGATGTGGACTCCGATGGGCGGGTCATGTGACCCGCCCTTTTTCTGTCAGTATCTGAAGGCAGCTCACTTACAGCAAGAGCTTAACTGTGCTATCTTAATCTCAGAGATATCGGAGGATGCGGTGATTAAAAATTTGTTCAAACTGGGCCTCGTTACAATGGTGCTCCCGATTTTTGCATGCTCCAATATCGAGGACCGAGTTCCAGTCACGGGCAAGCTCTCGGTTTCTGTTCCCGCCGCGTACTACTTCTGGTCACAGTACCCGCCCATAGATTCACCCCCTGTGATTCACCTCCAAACGTATGATTGGTATCCTAACACCTGCTATTGGCTCTCGACTTCTGCGATTCAATATCCCAAAGGAAGACTGCTCATCTACGTGGGTGATGCTGTCAGCGAAGGCGGGGTCTGTGGCGACGCATTCATCCAAGCGGTGGCCACAGTTCCACTCGACACCGCGCGCGGGAGCCATCTGCTTGTAGTAGTACGCGGAGACAGCAGCGATCAGTATGAGGTTATCGTACATTCCGATCGGACGCAGTTAATCACCAAGTCATCCACTTTTACCGTGCCCACGGATTCCATCTGGTGGAAGGTGCCTCGTTATAGTGTCGCATGACCTGCCAGTACGGCAATGCGTCACTGTGTGCGGAAATCACTGATAGTGTCTTCACCCAGTCGTGGATAACGCAAGTTGACATTCCAACGTTCGGCGTCTGGCCCTATCCTCCTAATGCTGCGGTCTACGTCTACCGAAGCAATTCCGATTTCGACAGAATTAAGCGCCTGCTTGATTCCTATCCAAAAGTCCCCCAGGGTCAACTGCGAGGTGTTCAAATTGATCTCTTGAATTGGCGGCAGGACCGGTACTCTGCTAGAATCGCAGAGGAATAGAAACCGCCCAACCGCCACCACAACTCTGATTGCGTTCCCGCGAAGCATTGGTTAGTGTTTGCAGGACGGAGGTTCCACTATCCGCGCCGATTCATCGAACTCATGTCGCGTATCCTTCAGATCACCGCTAGAATTCTGTTCGCCGGCGCCTGTTACGGCTCCAATCCCAATCCCCCAATTACTGAGAAAGTGGCTGCTACCGTGAACTCACAGTTCTCTGAGATTAATGGCGTGAGATTGCATTACGAC
>JBKKDE010000146.1:0-5228 GCA_046708665.1 Candidatus Zixiibacteriota bacterium
GTCAAGAACACCCTCAAAAAGTTGGCCTTTCTATCACAAGCGGATAAGTCCCGTCTCGGCCCTGTGTGAATTCGCGTGGTGCTGGCGGGCGGCCAGACTAAGCCGCTGGATGAAATCCCCGATAAGCTTATGTGGGGACTGCCCTCACGGTGGGGCGAACTCAAACTAAAGGGCGCGGCATAACTGGCCTCCTATCACCACACCGTGGACACGCCGCATCATCATCGGAAAGCTGGACGGAGCATAGTGCATGCGGATCAATGACGGCTTCAAGCGGCGTGCGGCGTGGTTGGCGATTGTTCTCGCGATCACCCTGATTACGGCCATCGACATTGTGCAACCCCCCGGAGTTGTGTTGGCGTCAGCGTATGTTGCGGTGGTCGTCATAGCATTCCTCTACCTCTCGGTGAATCAGGCGTTGGCTCTGACCGTCGTCTGTACGCTCGCCAGTTTTGTGGACGTCATCGCAAGTGGCGCGCATAACGCCGTACAAGAAGAGACGATCGAGCGCGCCTTGGTCCTCGGTTCAATCTGGGTGACCGTATACCTCATGTACCACCGCCGTAAACTGAATCTCCGATTGGATGACAGCGAGGCGCGGTACGAGTCCGTGTTTGATGCGGCAGCCGATGGGATACTAATGGTCGGCTCTGATGGAGTGATTCGAGAGGCGAATCCCGCGGCCTCACGCATACTTGGCTACGAGCCCGGCGCATTGACGGGTCAATCGCTCGACGTCATCATCCCGCACAAGCACCGGGCAGCTCATGCACAATCGGTTGCGGATTGCGCTGCCGGGAGAATCAGTATAGCGCACTTGATCGGAGTTACCCGCGAAGTTGACGCCCTGCGCGGTGACGGGACAGAGTTTCCGATCGACATCAATGTCTCACTGTCGCAATCGCAGAACGGACAGATGTTCTGCGCCGTTATACGCGATATATCGGCGCGTCGCCTCGCTGAATTCAAGGCGCGAGAGAGTCAACGTGCGCTTTCCACGTTGATGTCGAACCTTCCCGGAATGGCGTACCGATGTCAATACGATGCCGCATGGACAATTCTGTTCGTTAGTCAGGGCGTACGGGCGCTCACGGGTTACGAAGCGCATGAGATCGAGGGAAACCGCTCCGCGTCCTTCGACAAAATCATCTTCCCTGTCGATCGCGACTTGGTGCGCAGCGTTGTTCGGCAGGCGGTCATTGACGACGAGCCGTATGATATTACGTACAGAATCGTGCACCGTACGGGAGAAATACGCTGGGTGAATGAGAAGGGCCGCGCTGTTCCGGGGGACGACCACGGGCCCATCTGCCTGGAAGGATTTATCTCCGACATCACCCGCGAAAAGCGCGTCGAGGAGGCAATGCGTGAGAGCGAACAACGTTTCCGCAGCATCGCCGATTCAACACCCATCATGATTTGGGCGTCAGGTATTGATCGTCAGATTACATTCGCGAACCGGCGGATTCTCGAGTTTACCGGCATGGATCTCGATGAGCTAATCGGCAACGGCTGGCTGTCATTCCTTCACCCGGAGGATGTCGAGCGGGTGACGGAAGTTTACGCTCAGGCGTGTGAGGCCTGGCTCCCTGTCGAATTAGAGTACCGTCTGAGGCGTGCCGACGGCGAGTACCGGTGGGTTGCAATCTCGGGAGTCCCCAGGTTTGCTCCTGATGGTGACTTCATGGGATACATCGGGTCCGGCATGGACATTCACGAGCGCAAACGAGCCGAGACTGCTCTGCACGAGAGTGAATCGCGATTCCGCACAGTCGCCGACAGTTCGGCTGTTATGATCTGGCTGACGGGGCCCGACGGCATGGCCACATTTGTCAACAAGACATGGCTCGTGTTCAGAGGGCGTACGCTCGAACAGGAACTGAATACTGGGTGGCTGGACGGCATCCATCCAGAGGATCGTCAACGTGTTTACGACTCGTTCACTGAGTCGCTCCGAACCCGGACCCCGTGGAGCGCTGAGTACCGTTTGCGGCGGCACGACGGAGTTTACCGCTGGATTCTCGATCAGGGTGTGCCCTACGGGACCGAAGACGGCGGCTTCGCCGGTTTCTCGGGATCTTGCTTTGATTTCACCGAACACCGAGAGAGCATGGAGATCTTACGGGAGAGCGAGGAACGATTCCGCAACGTGGCGAATCTCACCCCGGCTGTGATTTGGGTCTCAGGCTTGGAACCGCTCTACACATTCATCAACAGGAAGTGGACGGACATAACAGGTCAGTCGCTGGAAGACGCCATTGGCTTGGGCTGGACCGAACGAATTCATCCGGAGGACCGCAAGTCGGCCCGGGCCAGCATCCTCAAGGGTTATACGTCGCAAGCGCCGTTCGAAAATGAGTTCCGTGTACAGGCCGCCGATGGCAGTTGGCGTGTTTTGTTAAACGCCGGCACTCCCCGCCTGGGGCCCGACGGGGCGGTGATTGGGTTTATCGGGTCGGCGATCGATGTGACGGATCGGGATCGACTGGACCAGATCATTTCGCATATATCCACCGGAGTGTCTTCGTCGACGGGTGATGAATTCTTTCGTTCGCTGGCCAAGCATCTCGCCGATGCTCTTGATGCGGACGCTGTCAGCATCGGAGAATTGACGGGGAGCTATGCATCGCGAATACGGACGATCGCGATCGTAGAAGACGGCGAGATTC
Organism: Candidatus Zixiibacteriota bacterium; assembly: GCA_046708665.1. Lineage (GTDB taxonomy): Bacteria > Zixibacteria > MSB-5A5 > WJJR01 > WJJR01 > JACQFV01. Next base: position 2,670 of record JBKKDE010000146.1, read on the forward strand.
GCGCGGACCTGGAGTACTCGCTTGAGGGAACACCGTGCGCGATCGCGTTGAGCGAGGGCCACTTCGCCCGTAGCGATGATGTTCAGACTCAGTTTCCCACCGACCAGTTCCTCATCGGATCCGGAAGCAAAGGCTACATTGGCCACGCATTGCGCGACAGCGGTGGGCGCAACCAAGGTGTCATTTGGGTCTTGTTCCGCCGCCCGATCCCCAATATGCAGCTCGGGCTCTCTCTCATGCGCATCTTTGCGGTACGCGCAGCCGCGGAATTGGAACGCCGCCTGGCCATGGAGGCACTCAGTGCCAGCGAAGAGCAATTCCGTCTCGCCCTCATGGCCGGAAACTTCACGGTGTCCCGTCAAGACCTGGGTCTCTGTTACACGTGGATTCACAATCCCGTGTGGCGAGCGGTAGACGAGATTGTCGGCCGGACGGACTTCGAATTATTCCCCGACCGCGAAGCCAAAGCCCTGGCCGACCTCAAGCGCTCCGTGATCAGTTCTGGAATCGGCGGTCGGGCTGAAATTGGTCTCAGCCATGCGGGAGTCACGAGACATTACGACATGATCGCTGAGCCAGTTCGTGATCAGTCCGGCGAGATTGTGGGAGTCACCTGCATTTCCGCAGACGTTACCGAGCGCAATAGCATGGAAGTCGCGTTGCGCGAAAGCGAGCAGCGGTACCGTCGCTTATTTGAGCACGCCCCCATCGCACTCTGTGAATATGACCTGTCCTTGGTGCGGGCGAACTTTGCTGCATTGGAGGATCGTGGAATTCATGATGTCGCATCGTATTATATCGACAATCCGCATGAGCACATGAAGATGTTTGGCTCCCTCCGCGGCATGTCACTCAATCGGCAGGCGCTCTCACTCTTCGACGTCAAATCGGAAGAACACTTGCGGATTGCGTTCCAGACCGTTGCGACGGATGCCCTGATCGGCTCGTTCAGCAAATTCATCGCTGCGTTGCAAAGCGGCTGCACCTCGTTTGAGGATGAGATAGAATTGCAGACAGTTTCGGGTATACGTCGGCACATCATCGCGCGCTCGACCTTGGCTCCGGGCCATGAGCATGATTGGAGCCGTGTGGTCACCAGCATGGTCGACGTGACCTCGCAACGGCGCGCTGAGGAGGCGTTGCGGCTCTCGGAGGCACGCTACCGTAGAATGTTCCATGATTCGCCGATGGCGAAGCTGGAAGTCGACTTTTCGCACGTGAAGGAAGAACTTGTCGCCGCGCTCGGATCTCGGACGCACAGCCTCGCCGACCGCTTAGTAGCGGATCCGTTACTGTTGGAACGTTGCATACGGAACATTCGCTTCACGTCTGTCAACTCGACGGCCGTGAAGGTGTTCCATTCCGGGAACGAAAGACATTTGCAGGAAAACATTCCGCAGCTGTTCACGGAAGGAACGATGTCCGCGTTGCGGGAATTCCTGATCCGGCTATGGAGCGGTGGTACGACCTACGACACCGAGACGCAATTCCGCACGCTCGACGGCATGACGCGCATTGGTCGCGTGCATTGTGCGCTGACGACGGAATCCACCGACGATTGGTCACAAGTCATTGTTGCCATCCTGGACGTGACCGATAGCCGTCATGCCGAAGAAGAACTTGGACGCGCGAAGCGCCTTGAAACGGCCGGGCGTCTGGCCGGTCAGATTGCTCATGACTTCAACAATCTGCTCGGGCCCCTGGTGGCTTACCCAGAGATTCTCATGGCGAAGTTCCCCGCGGAAGGACGCGCACATGAAATGTTGAACGACATGCAGACCGCGGCGTTGCAGATTGCCGAAATCAATCAGGAGCTCTTGACCCTGTCACGGCGAGGGCACTACAACACCGAACCGCTGGACCTCAACCTACTTGTGAGGGCGGCGATTCGCACTGCTGAGTTTCCCGCGACTGTTGTTGTTGATTGTGAGACATTGCCCGGGGAATTGGTGATTCGCGGCGGAGGTGCACAGCTCATGCGGGTGTTGGTCAATCTGCTGAAGAATGCGGTTGAGGCCATGGACGAAAAGGGCACACTCACCATCGTTACCGACACGGTCTATGTCGACGCGCCCATTCACCGGTACGAAACCGTATTGCGCGGTGAGTACGCGCGCGTATCCATCACCGACTCAGGATGCGGAATTCCGCGTGAGGCCCTGGAGCACATATTCGAGCCCTTCTTTACGACGAAAAGGACCGACAAGAAACGCGGGAGTGGGCTCGGCCTGCCTGTTGTGCATTCGGTGGTCGAAGATCATGATGGATACATCGATGTTGCATCGACACCCGGAGTCGGGACAACATTTACTCTCTACTTCCCGCTCTATCGGGGCGAGGTTGCTATCACAGATGCCGTAACGACTATCGAGCTTGGACATGGTGAAACCATCGTTGTCGCGGACGACGACCCCTTGCAGCGCCGAATTGCCGAAACCGCGCTCGAACGTCTCGGCTACAAAGTAATTGTCCTGGAAAGCGGTGAGGCGGCCGTGTCGTATTTTAGCGAGCACACGGCGGATGCGGTAATTCTCGACATGGTAATGAGCGGGATTGATG
>JBKKDE010000147.1:0-7491 GCA_046708665.1 Candidatus Zixiibacteriota bacterium
ATTCATCCCTCTGACCGACCTATATAATTGTGTAGGAGGGGTGGGCTCATCCAGCGATCACGGACCTAGGGCAAAGGGGGTTCGTGATTCGCTAACCCGCTAGACCCTCTGCACGAGTTACACGGACGACGGCTCAGCGCCAAGGAACAGGACCAAACGTTCGCGGTGACCTCCACGCGAACCCGGTGACAGGACAGTTGCCGGTGCGCTGCGCAATGCCACGGAGGGCACAGGTATCGGAGGGGTTATGACAAACACAATCCTCACATGGACTGCGCCGGTTGTCGCAATTGTGGCGCTCGCCGGATTGTGGCGCAGTAGAAATCACACTTCACGTCGCGCGTGGAGATCATTAGCCCTGGTGACCGCATTGTGTTCGGCGGCAGTCATAGTGCTCATCGCGTTGCCAGGCGAGACAGTTCTGACGTTTCTCCTGGGAAGCAATTCGACGATGACGGCACTCCTGTTTGGCTCTGGCCTCTGGCTTTCAATGTCGGCGCTGATGGCAGACGAATACCGCGACAAGCAGTTGGTCAGGAGCGACAGGTCCGACAACTCGCTTTGGAAGGACATCACCCGCGAGCTGACGTCTCAGGACTCCCTCGACACCATGCTTCTCAACATTGCCGGCGCATGTCGTCGTGATGTCGATGGAGCGTGCGCCCATGTCTTCAAGATCAGCAAGTCCCGCAACGCAGCGTTTCGCGCCGGAACAGTCTACTCCGGCCAACCGCTTGTTGTCGATCACACTTCGGAGCATGGAGGCTTGCTGGCTGAATTGGCATGGTGGGCCGCGCAGGAGCGCGAATCCACTCTGGTTAATGGAGTGGGCGGCACTCCGATTGTGACCCTGCCTTTGTGCGACAATGATACTACCTACGCGATAATCATGATTGAGAATCCCGAACGTGCTGCTCACACCGATTGGCAGCCGATGGCGGCCATCATTGCGCAGACGATCGCGGCCTGGTCGGAGCTGACAGAGTTCAGCGGCAGCGGCAAGATTGCGCAGCGCATGACCGCCATCATGCCGCGACTGCTTGAAGCGCGCCGAATTGACGACGCGTTGGGATTGATCGATGCTGCGCTTCAAGGGGTCGTCGATTACGACTACTTGTCCATCGCCTCCCTGGGAACATCGCGAGCCCATGAAGATCGCGCGACCATGCTTCCCGGTTCCGAGCGTGTCGTTGAGAACCGTCATGGCTGGCCGGTCTCCGGTGAATCATTGAAGCGTGTTCACGCAACAGGACGCGCTGTCATCACGCCCGACCTTGACATGTCAGTCGACTACGAGGAAACAGATACGACGCCGTGGGAACGCAGGTTGGGAATGCGGTCGCGGTTGATCGTCCCCGTCCTGCATGGTGCCAAGGTGTTCGGTTCGATTACGCTGGCGCACCGGCGCTATGCGCGTTTCAGCGAGACCGAAATGCGTCACGTCGCAACTATTGCGGCGTTTCTCGCGCCATGGATGCAGCAGCTTGACTCGTCGCGTCGGGCCAACCGCACAGACCGTGCGTTGACGTTCCTGCGCAAACTGGAGAGCAGCATTTGCGCGACCCTTGACGACAAAGCGATCGTCAACGATGCATCGACAGTGCTGAATGCGACCGGATTACGAATTTACCGACTCGACGAGGATAGCCAGACTCTTGTCGAAGTGGCCTCATCGGGACGCTTGCTCTCGCGGGACGGCAGTCCGCGTCAATTGCCATTGTCGTATTTGCCGTGGCATCGGCTCGCGCTCGACAGCCGCCGTACTCAAACAATTGCCCAACATGATCCTGAATCCGTCATGGGCGGCGCGGAAGCCGCACTGGCCATGGATACGAAAATGAAGACGGGCTGTGTGGTCCCGATCATTGGAGCGGGACGACCGCTGGGAGTCATCGACGTTGTCGAACAGCGTCATCCGGACCGAAATGTTCTCGACAATGGCTCGAAGCTTATACTTGAGACACTGGCTTCGATGCTGGCGCAGCGGTGGTCGGGGTCGAGTTCGATTTCACCGGCGCCCGTCGGCAAGGTAGTCCTCACCGATCGGCTGAAGGGATGGAGCCGTCAGGTAGTGAATCCGCTCACGTCCATAATCGGTTCGGTTGAATTGATCCGTCACAAAGAGCCGCAGATATCGGATGACGTGAAAAAGTACCTCGGAACGATCGAGCGTTCCGCCACGCGCATCCACGAGTCGCTGCAAACCATCATGACCGAAGCGGCCGAAAGCGCCGGCGAGTCGTCGATCCCGGCAGGGCATGATCGCTGGACGTGGTCGCGGGTTGCCGAGCGTGGGCAAGCCGACGAACCCGAGTTTGCCCGGCCGGCATCGTTGTCGGAGGCGACACATATGCAGGTCGGTGTGCCATCGATCCTGACCGGTAGTGAGTGAATGTTGATTGGATCCAGACGAACCAACCTACATAGTCGAGGACAATGACGACCGAGAATTCAACATCGACGTCTGCAGCCCCATCCCGCGTTGTAACGATGGCAGGAGCAGGTTTTTCGTCCGGCGCTGACGCACATCAGACACTATCGGCCGATGAGATGGCCCGGGCCGAGAAGCTGCGGGTGTTGGGCGAGATGGTCTCGGGCGTGATTCATGATGTCAACAACATGCTGGGTTCGATTCTCGGACGGGCCCAACTCGTGCGCATGAAGACCGACGTTGCCGAGATCAAGCGGAACGTTGAACAGATTGAAATGGTCGCGTTGCAGGCCGGGGAGACTGTGAAACGGCTGCTCGAGTTCACGCGGCAGGGCCACCGCGCCGACACGCAAACAGTGGCGTTGGCCGCAGTCATGGCGGATGCCCTCGAAGTGACACGCCACCGTTGGGAATCGCAGGCCCAGCAGCGCGGCATTCTCTACACAATTGAGACAAAGTTCGATCCGGATGCGACGGTGGACGGGATCCACTCGGAGCTGGTCGATGCTGTCGCCAACATGATTCTCAATGCGCTCGACGCGATGCCGTCGGGGGGACCGTTACAATTGACTACCCAGACACAGGGCGACGCGTGCAAGTTGAGTGTGATTGATGATGGGATCGGAATAACGCCTGATCAGGCGACGAATGTGTTTTCCCCTTTCTTCACGACAAAGGGCAACGAGGGTACCGGATTGGGGTTGGCCGTGGTGAAGGGCATCGTCACGCGTCATGGTGGGGAAGTAAGCGTGGTATCAACACCGGGCAAGGGGAGCCAGTTTACGGTGTCGCTCCCGTACTCTCGACGTCAGGTCCAAGCCGCTCCGGTCGGCGAAAATCCAGTAGACACGGGGTTGTGCCGGGTATTGTTGGTCGATGATGATCTGACGATTCTCGATGTGATCGGCGAAGCGCTCAGGAGCTCCGGGCATGAGGTGCAGGCCTGTGATGCTGGTGCAGCCGCGATCATAGCCATGGAAGAGAGCCAGTTCGATGTGCTGGTTACCGATTTGGGCATGCCGGGCGTAAATGGCTGGGATGTGGCGCGTCGGGCCCGTCAGCTCAACCCACCGCTGCCGGTGATAGTTATTTCCGGGTGGGGTGCACAGATCACCCAGGATCAAATGGAACTGGCTGGCGTCAATCTGATCCTACCTAAGCCGTTTCGTCTCGAACAAATCCGCAATGCTATTGCGACCCTTGCACTCCATCGTAGCGCATAGAATCTTTCGACAAAGCGATTGACGCGCCCCGACGGCTTCGTTATTGAAGTCCGGTATGGGGGCTTTTGTCGTTCGCATTTTGCTTTGTTCTGCGGCAGTCCTCGGACTGACTTCCGCAGTCCATGCCCAACCAGCGGACTCGTCGGCGTGGAGCTGGCCGGAGTCCGAGGTGCGCGAGGCGCTGTCGTACATTCGAATTTTGCCGCACGACCTGTCGCTGCGCACTGATTATGTCAAGCCCGACCCATGCCGCATGGCCTTGGTCGATCAGGTCATGTCGCAGCCGCAGACGATGCCTGGCATCATGCAGTCGTTTGCGGGGATGCGGACTGTGCCCGATGGCAAGGATCCACGCGGGCTCCGTTTGCGATTCCGCGACATCGTGGTCAAGCTGTCACAGACTTTTGGAGATAGCAAATTGAGTGGTTCTCCAGTCGAGCTCAGAGGTATCGAAAAAACTGGCCTCTCACTCTATTGGGCCAACTGGCTCGCGGGGACTGTCAATGCTTGCAGCGACACCTCGCGAATCGAGCGGGTGCTTCGATCGGTACCGTCCGAACACCGCGATCTCTTCCTGCGCGGCGCGGTGGAGCTTGTGACCGAGGATGTGGCCGACCGTAGTAAGCCCGCCGAGATTCTTGATTCGATGCAACGCAACGAGGACACGATCGCGGCGCATATCGCCAAATGGGCCGGAGACGTCAAGTGGTGGGATAACATCATGGCTATGGCATTCGCTGTCGACGAGCGCGTTCAAACGCTGCCGAATCATAGCCCGTTTGCCGGTATCGATACACCATCGCTAACAATCCAGATCGTTACAAGTTCGGTCGGTGATATCGTGATCGGAACCCACGGAACTGACACATTCACCGGTAATCCCGTGGTGATCATCGATCCCGGCGGCAACGACACATACCAGCTTGATCCGCAGACCCCGGGACGCCCGCGCATCATCGCCGATTGGGAAGGAAATGACACTTACCTTGCGCCGAATGGACGCGATCTCGGGTGTGGGTTTTGGAGTTGGGGGCTGTTGATCGACCAAGCAGGCGACGACATCTACCGTTCCGGCAACTTCACTCTCGGCGCGGGTTGGTTTGGCGTCGGCGCGCTCTATGATCTCGCAGGCACCGACACCTACCAAGGCGATACGTACACGCAGGGCGCTGGCGGATGGGGGATCGGTGCGCTTTACGATGGGGGTGTGGGTGATGATCGTTACAACGGCGCACTCTACGCCCAGGGTTTCGGATTTAGTGTTGGAACCGGGGTTCTCATGGATGCGGGCGGCGACGACACGTACTTCGCCGGTGGTAAGTATGAGGACATCTTAAGATATGTGGATCATTACATCTCGCTGTCTCAAGGATTCGGCTACGGAATTCGTCCGCACTTCTCAGGCGGGGTTGGAATGCTTCTCGATCTGTCTGGAGATGACACCTACACCGCAGACATATTCGGGCAGGGCTGCTCGTACTGGTGGAGCTTTGGCGGGTTGTATGACGCCGGCGGAAACGACCAATACTCGGCGCACCAGTATGCCCAGGGCTCAGCGACCCACATGACGGCGGGTTGCCTGTTCGATCGTGCTGGCAATGACTCGTATACTGCGAAGGGTGTCTCGCAGGGGTGCGGTCACGATTGGGCGCCGGGTTTTCTGATTGATGCCGCCGGCAATGACAGCTATACGTGCTCCGACTTGTCGCAAGCGGCTGGCTCAGCGAACGGTGTTGGCGTGTTGATTGATGGAGCCGGAGACGATACCTACAACGCCAAGGACTCGATCAACACCCAAGGTTACGGCAATCCGCGTCGTGATTACGGCTCCATCGGCCTCTTCCTCGACCTCGGCGGTAGAGATCAATATGTCGGAGCGGGGAAGGATTCGCGTGTCTGGCTCTCGCGCTCGATGTGGGGTGTAGGCGTCGACGCTGATTCGGCATGGCACGAAACGATCAGGAGTAAGTGAGAATGTCGATTTTCCGTGCATGTAAGAGCAGGCTCGTCCTCACGCTTCGCTCAGGATCGGCGACGGGTACGCTCGCCCTCCAAATGACTTGTACCTGGAGGGCGAGCGTACTCGCGAGCCTGCTCTTTTTGCTCCATTCGCTCTTCGCTACGACCGCCCACGCCGAAACTGACTCGTCACGTGTCGCCCGACTTTTCATGTGGGCATCTGACGGAAACGTCCGTCATCGCGATCTGGTTGATCCCGCGAAGGACTCACTCGGCCAAATGGGCGAGAAGGCCGCCTCTTGGTTGGCGAAAAAACTGGGCACTTCCGATGCGCGCGAACGGCTGACTCTCGCTGACATCTTCGAGAAGATTGGCAAACCGGCGACACCATTTCTGATCCCCTACCTCGACGCGCCCGGAGAAGACACACCGCGCAATACGGCGCGATGCTTGGAGCGCATCAAGGATACTGCAGCGGTGATTCCGCTCTTGGCGCAGATGGACCATCCGGAGTATAGCGTGCGTTCGCAAGTGGCGACGGCGTTGGGGAAGACACGGGATAGTCAGGCACTCGACTCCCTGATCAACCACTTGGCGAATGATCCGGATAGCGACGTGCGAAAAAGCTGTGCCGTCGCCATCGGGGATTGTGGCGATGGCGAAGGAGTGCGGACGCTGGTCGGTGCACTGTCGGATGAATCGTTCGCCGTCAGACAGTCGAGCATTGCGGGTCTCATCAAATTACGGGCGCCGTTTCCGCTCCTGGAGCAGGCGTTGGCTGGGACCGAAGGGGAGGGTGACGCTACGGCCCGGTATTCCACCATCGTGGCTCTCTCAGGTATCTCAGAACCACGGGCCGAGAAAATCATCGACGGTTTTCTCATGGACAGTGATCCGAAAGTTCGCGGTTTCGCGGTCGAAGGGCTCGGAGCTGGCACCCCGCTTGAGCATGCGGCCCGGGTTGCTACACTCAAAAAAAGCGAAACCAACCCATTCGTCCTCGCCCAGATTGCCCGCTTCGAACAGATCGTGATCGAGAAGAAAAATGCAGAATCTAAGCCCAAGTGAACTGCAAGCCCGCTTGGCGCGCCTTGCTTCACACTTTGCCCTCGCGGAGAAGGTAGTGGAGTCACCGATTCACATCGGTGCGGACTCAGTTAATGCGCGTGAGGTGCTCGGAGCACGCGGACGCTACTGGTTGCGAAGTGTTGGCTACTCGCCGCGTGATCCATGGGGTGAAACTCTCGTTGAAAGTGTGTGCGACGCGTGTCTCCGGGAAGGTCTGCGTGTGCCGTTCAACATGCTCGAGCAACGCGTTCCCTTGGGCGAATGCTTGTTTGTCGATTGTGAGACGACCGGTCTCTCGAGAGGGGCGGGCACCGTCGCATTCTTAATCGCAGTGGGGCAGTTCAATGGCACGGACTTCATCGTTGATCAATACTTCCTTCCCGATCTCTCGGATGAGGCGGCAGTCCTCGATGAATTGGCGTCTCGATTCGAAGCCGCGCAGGCAGTTATCACTTATAACGGTGGCTCGTTCGATCTGCCGCTACTCGAAGGACGGTTTAATTTTTGGCGGCTCGACCCGGCGTTCCGTGAGCTACCGCATCTCGACCTCTGTGGCCGACCCGCGCGATCTTCAAGCAACGCATCCAGTCTTGCTCGTTATCCAATGTGGAGAAACAAGTACTGAGGATTGCCCGCGTCGAGGATTTGCCCGGTGTGCAAGTGCCGGAGGTCTACTTCGAGTACTTGCGCAATGGGTTTAGTCCACGGCTGCACGCCGTGTTCGAGCACAACCGTCTTGATGTCGTTTCGTTGTTTGTCTACGCAGTCTGGCTCGACCAACGGGCGCATCCTGAGAGACCCGCTCTGGAG
>JBKKDE010000148.1:0-6173 GCA_046708665.1 Candidatus Zixiibacteriota bacterium
GAGAGGGCAAGCGGCGGGAGCGTTACCAACGTCGTGAAAAAGAGATCTGATGGCTGCCCTACCGCAGACCCTCTCCTGTCGCTTCGGCTATCGCCGCGTCGACATCCTCCCTCCCTCCGCTTCGCTGCGGGACCTGCGGCCTGAGGGGGAGGTTGCGCTTGTGGGGACTCAGCGATGGCGGTATCCTGCTTTGGGGAACCTCTTGCAACGACCTCCTTCACATCGCAGCTCGGGCATCGCGACATACTATTTGGCGGCGCTTTGCTCGGGTGCGGCTGCGCTGTTCTATCAGATTGTCTGGTCGAAGACTCTGTCGCTGACATTTGGTAGCACGACTCAGGGGGCCGCCGCTGTCATCGCGGGGTTCATGATCGGCATGGGGATTGGTGCGCGTGTGTATGGCGCGCGCGGGTTCAGCGCGGGCACGCCGGGCCGTAACTACGCGTATCTGGAATTCGGAATCGCGGTGCTGGGACTTGTCCTCTCGCCTCTGCTCTACTATCTCCCTACGCTTCCCTCGGGATCGGACTTCGGGACGGTCCTCGCGCGATATGGACTGGCGGTCGGGGTTCTCTTCCTGCCTTCGGCATTGATGGGTGCAACATATCCCGCGCTGTGCCGGGCGGTGATTGCGACAGACTCCGACCTACGTGACCGGCTGGGTCCGGTGTATGGATTCAATACACTGGGTGCGGCGCTGGGAGCGATTGTCGCGGGGTTTGTGCTGATTGAGGCCGTCGGCGGACGCGCGACAATCTGGATCGCGGCCACATTGAACATAACCGCGGCGATCTTGGTGATGCGGGCGGGGAGCATCCGTAGGACTGTCGCAGAGACTTCACCCAAGACGCCGAAGTCTTTGGCCGCTTTGGGGACGATACCTGCGTGGCTGCTGGTCGTGGCGGCGGGTGTCGCCGGATTTACGACACTGTCGTACGAGATCATCTGGTTTCGTGCCGCGAAGTACCTGATCGGCAATAGCACGTATGCAATGTCGATTGTCCTGGCTGTGTTTCTCACTGGCTTGGGGCTGGGTGGACTTTTGGAGAAGCGGCTGGCGCGTCGCGCCGGATTGGAACGCGATCTGATACGCGTGCAATTCGCCATCGCCGTGGCGGCAATTGTTTCCGCCGGATTGCTTTATGCCGCTATCAACTGGACGCCGTTGCGTGAACAGCTCAGCGTCTTCTCACCGATCATGACTATTCGCGAGTGGCCCGTGCGATTGGGGTGGACGCTTGTAGCCACGATTGCCCTGCTCGTTCCCACGACATTGCTCATGGGGCTTTCGTTCCCGATCCTCATCACGCTGGTGACGCGAACGGTTGATCGACTCGGGACTGGAATCGGCGTTGTGTATCTCTCGTCCAGTCTCGGGAGTATGCTGGGGACGATTGTCGGCGCGGCGGTTCTTCTGCCGACGTTCGGCACAATGGGCGGGCTGAAGTTCACAGTCGCGATCACTCTGCTGTTGGCGATCGTTCTCGCGGCCGTATCGTGGCGCGCGCGACGCTTTAATATCGTCGGAGTAGTCGGGGCAGCGGCAGTGGCGATAGCCGCATTGGTACTTCTTCCTCACACGTTGGACTTTCAAGGTGAATTGGAAGGGGGCACGTCGCGTGTCATCTTCTCCAGTGAAGGCGACTTGGCAACAGTTAAGGTGACATTGGCGGACAATGGAATCTGGAAGGGCATGACGATCGATGGGTATGCCATCGGCATCGACCGATCTTTGCCACGCGACATCACATTCAAGCAGTTGTTGCTGGCGCACATGCCGTTGGTTCTCCACCCAAGCGCCACCAGCGTGCTCAACATTGGGCTTGGCTCGGCGACAACACAGGCGTCGTTGGCGAGCTATGACGTCTGGCAACGGATCGACTGCCTGGAGATTTCGCGCGATGTGGTTGAGGCAGCGCGCCACTTCGATGACGGGCGTTCACTCGATGATCCGCGTACGCGCCTGCATGTTGTCGATGCGATGCACTTTCTCCGTGGTAAGGGCGAGAGCTATGATGTGATCGTGGCCGACGGAAAGCAAAACCCGCAGTACCCAGGGAATTCGAGTTTATTGTCCCGAGAGTTTTTCGCCAGCGCGAAGTCGCGGCTGGCGCCGGATGGCATCATGGTGCAGTGGATCCCACTCGGGTTTCCACCACGTGCCTTTGACGTCATGGCGAAGACATTTGCCGCCGAGTTTGAACGGATGAGTGTTTACTACTTTCCGCCGGAAGCGGTTATACTTGTGGGAGGACGCTCGGCGCCTCCGATGGAGACTCCAGCGGTTTATCCATCACGATTCGTCGATGATCTTTCTCCGTATTTGATCGCCTCGCCCGAGCAGATCGTTGCGGGGTGGGTCACGGATGGCGATGGATTGCGTTCGGTGCTGAGCGGGGCGGCGGTCAATTCGTGGGACCATCCGATTCTGGAGTTTTGGCCGTTTCGCGATTTCGATCCGCGCAAGGCGATGTCCGATAAAGGCAGGAACCTGGAACTGTTGGAACGGGCCGGTACGAAGAGCCAGCGCCACCCGACGTCAATGAGCGTCGCTCCCCACATGACAACGGCGGCGTACATTCGTAGAGGGTTTACGGAACTGTATCGCACGGGCAGCCCGGCGGAATTCGCGAATCGTTTGGACTCGGCACTCGTATCATATCCGGACGATCCTTTGGCACTGGGGCTGCAGGACCGTCTCCGGCAGGGGCCTGTGGCGCTGTTGCACAGCGGGCCGCGTTGAGACTTGGGATGACATGAAGAAGGAAGAAATTCACGAACGTGTTTCGCAGGTTCGTCGGCTCCTCGACGATCTCTGGCTGCTCGACACCATTCAGGCGGCGCCGAGCGCGATTGTGTTGGCCGGGGAAGTGCGCGTGCCGATTCCGGATTTTGAAGTGGCCGCCAATGGGCGGCTGATCGCGGCGGGTTTCACCGATGCCGTGATCGAGCAAGCGGCGACGCTGCGGTCGCCGTGGCGCGTGATGATTACCGTGCCCATCGCGCGCGCGGCTGAGGGCGTGCCGTGGTTGAACATCGCTCTCTTCTGCGCTACGGTGGCCACGACGATTCTCATGGGCGGACCTGCGTTTGCGTTTTGGTTTCTCACAATCCTCATTTTTCATGAGTTCGGACATTTCATACTCGCGCGCAAGCGTGATATCGACGCGTCGTGGCCGTACTTCATCCCAGCGCCTAACATCCTGGGCACGTTCGGAGCATTTATACGCTTACGCTCGCCGATCCGTGATCGCATCGGATTGTTTGACATGGCGGTGGCGGGACCGATCGCGGGATTTGTTGTCGCGATTGTTGCTTTGGTAATCGGTATGTCGCAGTCGACAGTCGTGGGACCATCCACAGAGGGTGGGTTCTATCTCGGGGAATCGCTGATTTTCAAGTTGCTGTCCGCGATGTTTTTCCCGGGGGTTGGCAGCGATCAGAATATTCTCCTCCACCCTATCGCATTCGCGGGCTGGGCGGGGCTTCTGGTGACGATGCTAAATCTCCTGCCGATTGGTCAACTCGATGGCGGACATATCGCGTACGCAATTTTCCGCAAGGGGCAGCGCTGGCTGGCGTTGGTAACGATGGCAGCGCTGGCGGCAGTGTCGTACTGGTGGCCATGGTGGCTGATGTGGGTGGCGATCGGGCTATTCATGGGGCCGGCGCATCCACCGACTTTGCGTGACGATGTTCCGGTCGGACGGGGGCGTGTCATTCTTGGAGTCATAGCACTTCTCATCTTCGCGTTGTGCTTTACCCCGATTCCATTTCGTTTTGAACCGTAATTGATCACACACGCAGCAGTTGCGGCGCAGGTCTCTGAGAATTTCGCAGGGCTTGCGCTTTGGGAAGAGCATGGGACCTATAGGACGAATGGGACCTATGCTAAGCTATGGTGGGGGTTGGGGTTGAGAAACCGCCAGCACTAGGAGTGGTTTTGGCATGGAAGTTGTTCCTCTAAAGCTTGGACCTGTAAGACTCTTCGTGCGCAATACCAAAGGGAGATCGGAGCCGGTGGTGGTGTGGAAGAATTTCAGGGATGACGCTACGAGCTCATGGATGGGTGTTTGATAGCGACGCTCCGATCCCTGCATTAAGGGACGTACTGCTCGCATAGGTGGGATGGGGTAGAGTAGTGAGAAGGGTCACGTTCGGGGACGTGGCCCTTTTCGTTTTGTTTTACGCGGCTCTGGAGCCGCGTCTGCAATTTCGTGACACTAATTCTTTTCGAGCGAGAGTCGTCCGGGGCCACGGACATAGAGATGCAGCGCGAGGAGCAGCAGGACGGCATCCTGCACCAAGAGCATCCAACCCGTTTTGCGGCCGGCCGATGATGACGTGAAGCAGCCGCAGTCGATGCTGATTCCGCGCAGCAATGTTGAAGTCACGGCGACGAGGAAGACTACAAGCATGGCACTGATCAAGAGTGATGCGCCTTTGACTTTGGTCCCGAGAATGAGAGCGGCGCCGGTCAGGAGTTCCAACCATGGCAGGAAGAGCGCGGTTACGTTGATGAGCGCCGCTGGCAGAATCTTGTAATTGTAGACAGACTTGGCGAATGCCTCGGGGTGCATAATTTTATCGAGGGAAGCGTAGACAAACACAGCCCCGACAACCAGCCGGAAGATGAGTGCGAGCCATTCGTTCTTGAGTATGTTGGTCATTGGCATGTCCCTGTTGATACTCTCTTGTGCTTCGCCTTGTGCAGGCCGGAGCCCGCACCACAATTCTTGATCAGACTCCGGGTGGTGGGGCTTTGCTGGTGTCCATCGGCATCTGATTTTCCTGCCACTTGAGCGCGCCTCCATAGAAGATGGCAACATCGGCGTAGCCCTCATCGCGCAGCACGCGTGCGAGAAAGAGCGAGAGCTCGCAGTCTTCGCCCGAGCAGTAGGTCACGATCTTTTTGTCTTTGGGCAGACGCGGCTGAACTCCCGCCCAGTAGTCATCGAACAACTCGAATGGCAAGAGCACTGAACCGGGAATGTGCCCCGTCTCGTAGTCTTCAGCGTAGCGGGCATCGACGAAGATCACGTTGTCTTTGTCCTCGTAGAATGCCTTGGCCTGCGCGAAGGTGAGGAACGGTGGATCGTTGGGTTCGGCGGACGCGGGACGAATGATCGAGTCGCCGTCGACAACTGCGGCTTTCCCCCACTCTCCAACCCAGGCAATTCTGCCCGGTGCGACTGTGTTGCGTCCCACGGCCAAAATCGTGGCGACGATGATAAAGAACATGACTTGTGCGCAGAGTCGGCTCATGAATGTCCCTCGTGATGTCCCGTCCGTTTCGGGAGATATATTATAAAAAACCGCAGTGCCGTAGTTCAGAAATTCAGGATCGCGGTGAGTCTGCGGCGGGCGCGGTGATCTCGTACGAATCGATCTTCCACTTGCCACCGCCACGCAGGTGTATATGCAGAAGGCGGGGTTCTCCGGCTCGTTGCTGCGAAGCCATGTTGAGGATGAGCGTAGCATCTGCGCCATCCTGTTGAATGCGATCTAAAGTCAACCGCACCGTGTCGCGGACATGCTCACCGAAAACGTCGATGACGAATGCGTTAGATTCAAATGCGACAGTTCCCATCCCCTTCAATCCGGCGAGGTCGCGCTTGTTGAGCCGCTGTTCGATAACCGGAATGAGCGACCTCAGCTCGGCGATCGGGTCGACGTCCTTTTTCGCGCACCCCATGAGTGCACCGATAATGACGGCCGCGATCAGCCCTGTGTTAACCATGAACCGCCTGCGCATGGGGGTATTTTAGCGAGGGCGATTGCCGGTCGCAAGAGCGGAAACCGGATTGTGGGCGTCAGTCTTCGTCGAGGGTAGTGCGAATGCGCAGGTAAGTCTCGTAGCGTTCGGGGGTGATGGCGCCCTCCTCGACCGCTTGCTTCACACGGCAATTGGGCTCGCCGGCATGAAGGCAGTTGTGGAAACGGCATTGTCCGAGGAACGGGCGGAATTCGGGATAGAGATTCGGCATGTCCTCTGTCGTGACTTTCCAAAGCCCGATCGAGCGGATTCCTGGGGTATCGGCGATGAAGCCGCCTATCGATAGCGGATGCAGCTCGATGTGTGTCGTGGTGTGTTGTCCGCGGTTGGTCGCTTCCGAGACAATCTTGGTGCGTAGCCCGAGGCCGGGCTCGAGCGCATTGAGCAGCGATGACTT
>JBKKDE010000149.1:0-2872 GCA_046708665.1 Candidatus Zixiibacteriota bacterium
CTGGTAATACAGGTTCGATTCCTGTCGGGGGTACCATCTTCGATGAACCAAATATCCGCAACCGTCTTGGCAACTTCCGAACGGCCCAACGAATACACTCTGCCGCGCGTCGCGGTCGTTATTCCTACGCTCAATGAAGTGGGTAGCCTGCGTCACACCCTCGAATCCGTGATGCAGCAGGATTACCCAGCATCCCGGTATGAGCTATTGATCGTCGATGGTGGTTCGACCGATGGCACACAAGATATTGCGATGTCATTCCACGATCATGGAGTCGAAATCCGCCTGCTGGACAATCCCGATCGATCAACGCCGTCGGCTGTTAACCTTGCGCTGAGGTCCACCGACGCGGAAGCTATTCTTTGGCTGTCCGGGCATTGCATTCTATCACCGAACTACCTGAGCGAGTCTGCAACGGCATTTTCTGATTCCCCAAACCGTGTGACCGGAGGCCGGCTCGAAATCCGGGGAGAGCGGATACGAGGCGGGCTTAATGCGATGGTTCTCTCCTCGAGATTCGGGACCGGAGTCTCGCCGTTCCGGTTCGGGATTGAGCCGGGGCCGACGACCACTGTGACCTTCGCGCTCTTTAGTCGAACGACGCTAATTTCGATGGGTGGCCTGGACGAGTCACTGGCTCGCAACCAAGACAATGATCTTGTCTCGCGGCTTCAAAGTCACGGAGTCCAGTTCTGGCGAGTCGACGCCGTTGCCACCTACCTGGCGCCGTCGACTTTTGCCGGACTTTGGCGACGCGCCATTCTCAACGGCGCCTGGAGCGTTTGGGGGCATCGCCGCGGACGCGGCGGACACTCCTGGTGGCATTTCATCCCGATGGCCATGGTCGGTTCCGGAGCAACTCTCCTGATCATGAGCATTGCCGGCTTGGATCTAGCTCCCTGGTGTTTGACCGTACTGGCCGTCATCTATGGCCTGCTCGCTCTCGGCTCGGCGGTCGGTGTCGCCGCCCCGCGCAACGCCTATTGGGCGATTCCGATTTTACCTTTTATGTTCTTCATTCATCATGCAATCTATGGCTTGGGGAGTTGGAGCGCAGTGCTGCGTCCCAATCCCGTGCCACATCGAATAGTCAAGGAAGAATAGGGGGGGTAATGTCGCTCAATATCGTATGTTCATCCGCTAAACCAGCCGATCTACTTCGTGATCATTTGTTGGCTATCCCAGTGTCCGGCGATCCGGGAAAGCTCCCATCTTGGTCGCGCGAACTCCCCTATGATCTCCGCACGGCCCTCGAAAAGGCCGTGAACTCACCCGCGTTCCCTGGAAAAGTCGGCGCTACATTGACCGTGCCGTCCGGAAATGGCACCGCTATGTTACTGGGACTCGGCACCGGAACGGTGTCACCCGAATCCGTGCGACGCGCCTACGGCGCGGCTGTCACTTCGGCCCGTCGCGACAAATTCACAAAGCTCGCGGCGCCAATAGTCGCAGGACGCGACACATCGCAAATCGCCGAGGCGGCAACAGTTGGGGCGTCACTGGCCAATTACCGCTTCGATCTCTATCGCTCCGACACAACCCGCAATAACATTCCGCCACAGGTTTCGTCATTCACACTGTTCGACCCCGATGCGGCGCGTCGCAAGGCAGCCACAAAGGGGATCGACTCTGGCGCCGCGATAGCCGAAGCCGTGACCCGAGTCCGTGATATGGTGAATTCCCCGGCGAATGAACTCACTCCCAAAACCTACGCCGAGATTGCGGCCGAATGGTGCTCTGAGGCACGTATCAAGCTGCAAACACTGGGCCCGCGTGAGATTCAACGTGCCGGGATGGGATGTGTCATGGCTGTCGGAGGCGGCTCAGTGAATGAACCGCGTTTCCTCGTCGCTAACTACTTCGGCAACAAACGCCAGATGAAACGTGTCGATATCGCTTTGGTCGGTAAGGGAGTGACCTTCGACACAGGCGGTATCTCGATCAAGCCGTGGGAAGCAATGTGGGAAATGCGCGGCGACATGGCCGGATCGGCGGTCATGTTGTCGGCGATTTGCGCGGCGGCGAAAATGAACCTACCGATCAACATCGTCGCATTAACTCCACTGGTGGAGAATATGCCGTCGGGAAGCGCGTACCGACCCGGCGATATTCTTCGCTCTCTCTCCGGGCAGACAGTCGAGATCAATTCCACGGACGCCGAAGGGCGCCTCATCCTCGCCGATGCGCTAACTTACGCGCAAAGATTCGACCCTGCCGTAGTCGTCGATATTGCCACGCTGACGGGCGCCGTCAAAGTCGCATTGGGCGATGTCTACTGCGGAATATTCACCAACAAAGATCAGCTTGCGAATTTGGCCCAATCGGCATCTTCGACATCCGGCGAACTGGCCTGGCGTCTGCCGATGCACGAAGACTACGACAAGAATCTGGACACGGTCGTGGCCGACATGCGCAATTCGGCGGGACGTTGGGGCGGGGCCTCAATCGCGGCCGGATTTCTGCAGCGGTTTGTCGGCGGGTATCCGTGGCTGCACATCGACATTGCTGGAGTCGATCTCGAACCCTCCGGCACGGCATATTGTCCGAAGGGTGCGTCGGGATTCGGAGCCCGGCTGGTGATCGATATTCTACGCGACGCGCAACTACAACGAGTACTGGCAGCCAAGCCAGTTCCCAAGGTGAATCCGAAGCCGATCAAGAGCAGACGGCGCAAGTAAGTCGGATACGCCCATGCCCATTCGCGGCCTGCTGTTCGATCTCGATGGTGTATTTCACGTCGGCGATCAATTGCTTCCGGGCGCTGTCGAGACCCTCGACTTCCTGCGTGGAAACTTGATTCCATTCCGTGTCGTAACCAACACGACCACGAGATCACGCGCCTCATTGGTCGCGCGGATGCGCAGTCTTGGGT
>JBKKDE010000150.1:0-3756 GCA_046708665.1 Candidatus Zixiibacteriota bacterium
TCCACGAATGGATCGTCCGGTTCGGACATCCCGCGCCCACAAATCTCTTCTGGGGGTACGACGTCACGCCGGTCCTCGATTTGGCCACTCGTGTGCGGGGTGTTTATGGGCGGGCGCAACCTGTTACGTCCGTTCCCTTTGGCAACTTTGACGAACGGGATCTGCTCACACTCGCCGAGCGCGCCGGCTTCGGCGAAATTCATCTGGAGTACGAGGCGGAGATCAAGCCAACGCTCGCTCGGAACTGGAGCGGTCTGCTCAAAGCAGCGCCCAATCCGAACGTGCCGACGCTTGCCGAGGCAATGCAGACAGCGTTGACCCCCGCGGAGACGGAACGGTTCACGGGGCACCTGCGACCGCTGGTCGAGGAGGGACGAGGCCTGACCCGCTCCGCCTCTGCGTATCTGTGGGCGATCAAGTCATGACCGCGAGTGGCTCGGATGCGCAAGCGATCATTCCGAACACGGGATGGAGATTGTGGCAGTGGGCAGCCCTCCGAAGCGCAGGATTTCCAGCGGCGACCATCCTGAGCTTTGCGTCGCCAGGGGCCGCATCTGCAGCCGATCGGATCATCGGTCAGCAACCCAACGGCCGGAGCGAACCGTTCCGCGACGTATTTGACGCTGCGGTGCAGCAGTGCTCCAGTGCACTGCGTGTCTTTGCCGAGAGCGAATGCTTCCAGGAGGCAGTCCTTTGGCAGAATCCGCAGGCGTATCGCGACAGTATCCGGTGGTTCCTCAGGCATCCCGATCAAAACAACGCACGCGCGCGGCAGAAGATCCAGCTCGTAGCCAGTTACGCTCAACGGTACTGCGTCAAGAACGAGACGATCGGCTTCTTCGGTCCGGTAGGCTGGGCAACCATCCAGCCAGTGGGCGAGCCACTGACTGCAACTCCCGGAAAGAATCTCCTGTCCCGACGCGCAGTCTACTTCGAGCCGTGGGCAATCGACCGGCTGGAGCGAGCGCTTTCGGTCGAAGACTTCCGCCCCTGGCTTGCACCTCGACCGCTGCCCTTTCACTACATCGAAGGCGACCGGTTGCATCTTCCGCTGATCGACTCCTGGATCGCAGAAGGCCATTGGCCCCCATTCTTTGGACAGCCGATCGTCCTGTCGCAAGACCAAATCGGACTCCTGCAGCTCTGTGACGGTCACCGGCCGGCACTGGAGATCGCGGCGCGCCTCGTCGGATCGCCAGTCTTTGCGAGTCAGGCCGATGTGTACCGCATGCTCCAGTATTTCTGCGAGATCAACGTGATCCAGTGGGGACTCCATGCATGCATGGAACTCTCGCCGGAGCGAAGTCTCCGCCATCAACTCGAGATGATCGGCGATGAGTCCTTGAAGGCGCTGAGCCTGAGTTCCCTTACCGAATTTGAAGCACAAAAAGAGAGGGTACGTGCAGCGGCCGGATGCGTCGAAGCATTGAATGAGGCGATGCACGACCTGGAAACTACATTCGAGCGCTTGACGGGTGGTCTGCCGCGCCGCGCCGCCGGACGGATGTACGCCAGTCGCACCCTTCTCTATGAAGATTGCGTACGCGACGTAAAGGTGACCATCGGTCCGGAGCTGATCAGGCGTCTACGTCCCGTCGCCCTCATTCTGGAGAGCGGAAGGTGGTTGACTCACCAGGCAGCGGCGCGATACCGCGAAGCATTTTGTCAGTCATACGACGATCTATCCCGGAAGCAAGGGTCAAGTGCCATCGAGTTCCACCGGTTCAGCAGCGCAGCGGCGCCTATTTTCTTGAACCCTGAATGGCCACCGATGATGGAGGTCCACCGCGAGTTGCAACAACGGTGGGCAGGTCTGCTGCGCAACC
Source organism: Candidatus Zixiibacteriota bacterium (assembly GCA_046708665.1). GTDB lineage: Bacteria > Zixibacteria > MSB-5A5 > WJJR01 > WJJR01 > JACQFV01. The sequence continues at coordinate 1,827 of JBKKDE010000150.1, forward strand.
CTGCGTCCGAGCAACGGCTGAATTTCACGTATGACGAACTCGCGCAAAGAGTGTCGACAGCTTTCGCGGCTCCGGAGCCAGGATGGCCCCTGGCCCGCTACTGCTCACCCGACGTGATGATTGCAGCGCAGAACGTGGCTGCCATCCACCGCGGGGACTACCTTCTCGTTCTCGGTGAAGTGCATCTCACGAACACACTCGCGGCGAGCTGTTTCCTGACGAATCACCCGGATCCTGACGCTCTGCGCGCTGCCCGCGCGGGCGAAGTGAGCGAGCCGTGCGTCATTCCAGTGCCTTCGTTGCGGTTCAATGTGCAGCGAACAACGTTCCAGCTCGTCGCTGCCCAAGATGTCCTTCTCGGGTACGAGCGGGACCACACCGCCGCGACCGATCAGCGGAACGTTTCGATCGCAGAACTTGTCGTGGACAAGATTGACGGCACTTTGCAAGTGCGTACGCGGGACGGTCGCCGGAGCTTCGATATCATCCACTTTTTCGGTTCCGCGATCGCCAATCACTGCAACAGTTTTCCGTCGCTGCTTCCGCCATCGCGGCACACGCCTCGCATCACGGTTGACGAGGTCGTTCTGGCGCGCGAAGCGTGGCAGTTCAGTGCGGGCGACATTTTCTCCGAAAGAGATGACAGACCGGAAGCGCGTTTTCTGCAAGCTCGCCGGTTCGCCATCGCCGAAAAGCTTCCCCGTTTCCTTTTTGTGCGTTCGAAGCTGGAGCGAAAGCCGTATTACCTGGATTTGGCGAGTCCGATCTTTGTCGACCTTTTCGCACGATTGGTCCGGCGCGTACTAGAGCAGGCGCCGGACAGCCCGATGGTCTTCACAGAGATGCTGCCCACGCCGGAGGATACGTGGCTGCCCGACGCGCAGGGCAATCGTTATGCTAGCGAGCTCCGCCTCGTAGCAATGGACTGGAAACGGGTGGAGTGAAGTGCCTCGCTGATCAGGCTAGCCTCTGTGGTGGTCTTCCAGCACCGCACGCAAGGCCGAAACGATGGTGCTGGCAGTCAGGCCCGCACCGCCAGAGATGTTCGCCGCGCGCTCCGCTTCGTTGACGGCAAGGACAATCGCCGGCTCCACGACGTAGATACCGTCGGCGCGCAACTGATGCAGGTTCCGCTGAATAGCAGGAAAACGATGCATGCGCTCGTTCATCGCGGGCGCAATGACAACAGGCGCCTCCGTAGCTGCGACGACGAGCGAGAGCAAATCGGAGCACTCGCCGGTCGCGAGCTTGTGAATCGTACGCGCGCTTGTCGGCATGATGAGCACCAGCTCTGCAGCTCTCGCCAGATGCATGTGCGGCACGGGTGCGTCATCGCGAGCCGCAAATGGGTCTGTCCACACGGACAGACCGAAGTAGCGCAACGCTTCGGTCATGAGAAAGCGGCGCGCACTTTCTGTCACGATGACATCGACCTGCTCCGCGAACACCGCTTGCAGATTGAGGAGGACCGGCAGCATGACTGCGGCGCCAACGCTGCCCGAGATCCCCACGACCAATCTTCGGCACGGACGTTCTTCAGGCGCCGGGAATGGAGATTTCAGAAGCGGTGACAGCACCTTCATGGGTGCCGAGAGCAGGGCCTGTTCCCGCAACAGCGGCTCCATGGCCGTCACCACGCCGGCTACATCAACGCCGCACCGCGCTGCCAGCTCCGACGCGCCCAAAGGCTCACGGAGGTGGTGAAGGACGCTGGAAAGCAGAATCGGATGTTCGACTCTCAGTGTCGCTGTTGACCCGGCGGCGCGAACAATCAGGACCCGATTGCCTGCTGTAATGACTGCCGCGCTGGGGTTACGAACATAGTGAAGAGATCCTGAAGCGTCGGTAGTCATGACTCACCACGGCGACACACCGCTTGAATCAGCGCAGCGACATCGGGCACGCCAAGTCCCGTGACTGGGTTCCATCC
>JBKKDE010000151.1:0-3048 GCA_046708665.1 Candidatus Zixiibacteriota bacterium
TGTGCCGTCTTCGCACGACAGGTCTTCGAACACCTCGGTGCAGTATCCCTTCTTCCAGATACGGACATCGTAGTCGACACCCGGCTCGACATCGAAGCAGAAGGCGCCCCAGGCGGCCGTGTCAACGCCGATGATCACGCCATCCGGGTACGAGTCCCACAACTCAACGATCGCGCCGTCGAGGCCGCACAGACTCTTCTCATAGCACGCGCAGTCATAGACCCAGCCGCAGATCGAATCGCAGATGACTGTGTCCTTCGGGCAGATGATCAATTCAACCAACACATACTGCGGCGAATTGAGCGCGCAACCCTTGTTGCCGGTGACACAGATCGAATCGATCAATGTGTCGCAAACATTCGGGCACGGAATCGAATCCGGGATGATGCTGACATAGAATGTGTCGGGCGCATCGCCGGCATCCGGCTCGATCGTGAACCAGTTGGCCAGCGTCCAGGCGGTCCAGTCAAGCACACCACCACCGCCATTGTTGACATAGACGGGCACCGAAAGCGCCTTCTTTTCGCAGTCGATTTCGAAATGGATCTCAAGCGGATCGACCACAAGGGCCGGCGCCGGATTAACCACTGTCAATTTGACAACGAGCTGGTCGCAGAATCCGACCGGACCGGGCTCTTCCTCACCCTTGTTCGGGCAGGTGCAGAATGTCAGTGTCTGATAGTAGACGCCCACACCAAGCGTGCACGGGAACACACAGACTTCGATTTGACCCGGCGTCGTGCCCGAGGTCGGATCGACCCAGATCCAGTCGCCGCTCTGACCGATAAACTGCCAGCATTGCTCGGTGCAGCCAGTGCTGTTGATAGTCGCGAACTTGCAGAGCTTGTCATTAAAGATGTCGCCCGTGTAGGTGAACTCAAGCGTATCGGGCGCTACATCGAGACCCGGCTGGTCCGGATTGACTTGAAGGACAACCCAGAAGGAGTCTGTCTTCGCGCCGGTTGCGGCATGTAAGAAGACCCAACCGGAGTACGAACCCGGAGCCAAATTGGCCCCACAGCCGATAATACCCATCGATCCGGGCGCCTGTGCCGGCACGGGCGAAGCCGAAATACCAGGGACCTGCGTCTGAACATAGACGAGGCAGCCAACGGGGTCGCCACCCTTGGCCGGATCCTCAACACAGTAGATGCCGATGGATTGGGTGTCGCACTCACACGTCACCTTGAAGGCCAACGTGTCAGTCTCCGTGTGCGGGCCCGGAGCTTGGAGCGAGCCGGGGTTCACTGTAACCGTGAACGAGCACGAATCCCGGTTACCGGCATTGTCTTCAGCGACGCACCAAACGGTTGTCTGGCCGATCGGGAACGACGATCCCGAAGCCGGAGTGCAGTTGAAGCTCGTCAGGCCGCCACAGTCGCTGGCGGAGGCGACGTAAGTTACGACCGCCGACTGTTGGCCGAAGGGCGCAAACACTTTAATGTCATTCGGGCAATTGACTGTCGGATTCGAAGTGTCATGCACGATCACGCTGAAGTAACAGCTATCTCTATTGCCCGACGAATCGGTCACCACATGCTTGACCTGGGTGGTGCCCAACGGGAATACCGATCCTGGAGCCGGAGTGAAGACGCTTGAAGCGATTCCACAATTATCGGAGTTGCCGATGCTGTTTGTCCAATTTACGGTTGCGGTGCAACCGCCTGGATCATTCGGAACCCGGATCGAGTCGGGGCAATACGCAACCGGCGGCTCGTTGTCGTTCACGGTGACGGTAAACAAGCACGAATCCTTGTTACCAGCATCGTCGGTCGCAACCATTTTAACGTTCGTAATACCCTTCGGGAAAATCGAACCCGACGGAGGTGTATAGACAAGCGCAATATTCTGATCGCAATTGTCCGTCGCAGATCCGGCGAACTGAACGACCTGTGAGCACTGGCCCGGCGCGGTCGACACGACGATGTTTGATGGGCAAGTCGGAACCGGCTTGGTCACGTCGTTGACTGTAACCGTTGCATTGCAGGTGTCCTTGGCACCCTCATCATCAGTGACGATGAGCATGACGGGGTTCGCCCCCAGCCCATACGGACCGGCTGGAATCTGTTGCAGAGTCACCGAACCGCCATCCGGATCGAACGATCCGTTATTCACGGAACCATTGCCCTGACAGTTCGCATCAGCGTTGACGTTAATGTTCTGACAGATTGCGACTGGCGGCACCTTCTCGACAACTTGCTCATTGATTGTGACATTGAACGTACAAGTGTCTTTTTTACCGCAATCATCCGTAGCGATCACGGTAACCAGAGTCACTCCCAACGGGAACGATGAACCGGAAGCTGGCGTCGCCACGATGGACGGCGAGACTGTGCAGTTATCGACCGCACTGCCAGGCGTAAAGTTCACAACCTTTGGGGCTGTGCCGGGCGGGATCGTGATGACCGTGTCGGTACGGCAGGTGACAACCGGCGGTATCGAATCATTGACGCGAATCACCTGCTGACAATCGACGAAGTTGCCAATATCGTCCATCACGCGATAGGTACGCGTAATGATCGTCGGGCATGATCCAGTCGGGACATTTCCGATATTCGAAAACGTCAGCGACTGATCGCAATTGTCGCTGGCCGAACCACCGGCGCTGATGAAAGCCGCCAGATTCGCATACGGAGCCGGAACAGCCGCCATGCAGGCCACGGTCAATCCCAGCGGGCAGGTGATCGACGGATTGTCGTCATCGACAACTGTAATCGTTGCCTGGCAGCTATCCTTCAAGCCACCCTGATCAGTCACGACCAACCACACCTGAGTTTGTCCGAGCGGATACGGACCCGCCGGATTCAACGCAAGCACGAGGTTGCCCTGTGAGGTCTGAGCGTCACTCGAACCATTGTTAACTTGAGCAGCAGTTACAGCGCCTTGACAGTTGGCATTCGTGCCGACCTGGACGTTTTGGCAATTCGCGTCCGGCGGCGTGTTCGCTGCGGGCAGCTCGTTGATCGTTACATTGAAGAAGCATGTGTCGGCGTTGCCGCACAGGTCTGTCGCGATCATCCGGACATTCGTCACGCCAGTGTCGAGCAC
>JBKKDE010000152.1:0-5712 GCA_046708665.1 Candidatus Zixiibacteriota bacterium
ATATGGGAGTCGATGAATTTCTCGGACTCGGTTACGACTTCAGTGATCGAATGGTAGCTGGGATCCGTGCGGTAACTGTGGCAGATGTCCAACGAGTCTCGAAAGCGCATTTTCGGGCAGACAGCTACATTCTCGCCACGGTCGGAGAGCTCGAGTAGCACCGGATTGTTGGCAGGCGAGGAGTGAGAAACGTCGTGAATATGGGGCAGTTCGCAGAGAAAATCGTATTTGTCACGGGGGCTTCATCGGGATTTGGAGACGCCATTGCCCGCGAGTTCGCGCGTCAGGGGGCGAAGTTGGTCCTCATCGCCAGGCGCGAGGAACGTCTCTCAACACTTGCCCGCGAGCTGAAAGCCGCATACAACACCGAATCGCACTGTCTCACGTTGGATCTTCGCGACCTCACGGCAACAGAGAAGTCGCTAGAGTCAATCCCGGCGAAATGGAAGTCCGTCGATGTTCTGGTCAACAACGCCGGGCTCTCGCGTGGCCTGGGCAAACTTCATGAAGGCATCATGGAGGACTGGGAAGAGATGATCGACGTCAACATCAAGGGGCTCTTGGCTGTCAGCCGAACGATCATTCCCTGGATGGTCGAACGCAATCGTGGCCACGTCATCAGTATCGGTTCGATCGCAGGCCGCGATGTTTACCCCGGCGGGAATGTCTATTGCGCGACCAAGTACGCTGTGCGTGCATTGAGCAAGTCGATGTCCATTGATCTTCTCGGGACACAGGTACGTGTCTCGACGGTCGATCCGGGGCTGGCGGAAACGGAGTTCAGTATGGTCCGATTCCGTGGAGACACAGCACGAGCCGCAGTGCCTTACCAAGGGGTACAGGCACTGACAGCCGGTGACGTCGCCGAGGCCGTTGTGTGGACCGCTTCACGCCCGTCGCATGTCAATGTCTCGGAGATGGTCATCATGCCGACAGCGCAAAGATCTCCAACAATGGTCCACCGTACTCAGTAGTAGATGCAGATCGTGAACCCGAATTGAGATGGAGGCCGTATGTCAAAGAAGCTCACTATCAAATACTGCGCGGAATGAAATTATCTACCTAAAGCCGCCAGTTTGGCGGCTGCGTTGAAGGCGTCGCTGGGAATGGAAGCAGAGTTGATTCCGGGTAGCGGCGGGATTTTTGATGTGAAAGTCGATGGGCAACTGGTGTTCTCCAAAAAGATCGCCGGGCGGTTTCCCGAGAATACTGAAGTCATTGACGCTTTGAAGAGTTGAGATAGCCCCGTACATCGGTACAAGAGATTGGACACCACCTCCCTCCAGCCGCAGTCGCTCGAAGCCGCGTACGCGGAGTGCGAGCGACTGGCGGGGCGCGACAAGCCACACTTGTACGCGGCCGCTCATTTATTCGAGCGTCCGCAGGTTCGTCGGGCGTTTGTTTCGACATATGCTTCAATGCGGCTCATCGACGATCTGGTTGACGGCATCTCGAACCGTTCGATGATTTCATCCGGCCGAAAGGCGTTTGAAGTTGGTCGTGTCCAGTCCTGGCTCGAGCTCGTGCAGGCCGCCAAGGCTGGAGATGGATCGTCCGGACTGACATGGACCGCCCTGGCCGACACATTCGCGCGCTTCGACTTGCCACTTGAGCCGTGGATAAATCTCGCCAAAGCGATGAAGTCTGACGTGATGGTCTCGTCGTTCAGGACGTGGGATGATCTTCGTGGATACATGCTGGGGGCATCAGTCGCTCCTGCGGTGATTTTCATGTACCTCGTCTTGATGCGGCCCGACTCTCGGGGACGATTCAGCACTGCTTGGAGGTATCCGCAAGTGCATGCGGCTACCGAAGACCTCGCAATTTTCTGTTACTGCGTGCACATCCTTCGGGATGTATCGGAAGACCTGACCCTCGGCAAATCGGGATTGGTGTATCTACCGGAAGATGAGCTGGCTCAGTTTGGCATGGCTCCATCGGATTTGTACGAAATGCGTGAACGTGGTCGTGCAACTGAGCAATACATGCAGATGGCAGACTTCGCGGCCGGGCGGGCCAGGCAGTATTTGCAGAATGGCCGGGTGCATCTACCGGCTGTCCTAAGCCAAGCCGAACCCCCGAACGGTCGTGCCCTTGTTGCTTTGGTCGACACCTACGAGCGCATACTCAACGAATTGCAGGACCGCAGGTTCGATGTGTTTTCCACAGCTAGCCCCGAGTAAGACTTCGTCTATTTTCCGCAATTTTCGTTGACGCATACATTGGCCAGATGGACATTAACAGAACGTACACCCGTCTGTGTCATCACGCACTAAGGAGGGTCAATGGTAAGGCGATTAGGTGTCATCGCAGTAGTGGCAGCGGCTTTGTGTTTGAGTGCCGGAACTGCCAGCGCAACAGGTTGGGGGATCGGCGGTTTCGGCGGAGTCAGCATTCCGATTGCCCAAGACGATGCCAGCAACGGCATGGTGTTTGGCGCACATCTGAAGTTGTCGTTGGGCGGAATGCTTGGCATCGAGCCCAATGTCACGTACTTCAAGAATGGCGACTGGGAGATCGATGAACTGCCCGGTGAAACTTTCGAGGGATCAAAGATCACAGCAGTGGGTGTGAACTTGATCCTCGGTGGAGCGGGACCGGCTACGGGATTTCGGTTCTTCCCGTTTGCCGGTGTGAAGTACTTCAACGAAAAGAACGGGTTCCGTGACTTCAGCGACGGAACGCTGGGCTTCAATGGTGGCTTGGGATTCGAGATTGGCGCTGGCTCAATCGGTATTGAGGCACGGGCGTCTGGTGAAATCCTTCCCTTGGACAACGATGGGTCGCGCAAGTGGGTGCATGTCCGCGGCGGCCTCAACTACTACTTTGGGATCAAATAAGGGGAGGCATACATCCAATGAAGAACACGAAACTTTATCCTGCATTTCTGGCGTGCGCTTTGGCGCTTTCGCTGGTCGTGACCGGGTGCATAGTCTCTGGTCAGTTTGTCGTGGTCATTGCCGGGACGAGCACAATCTCCTCGGGCGATGACACGCTGGACTACCTCGAAGTGGACCTGAATGATAACGAGACATGGCAGGAACACCAGGAAGACATTCAGGCCATCGTCGACATCAAATTTGAATGTGAGTTCGTCAACAACTTGGACACTGCGACCGCCGACGGTGAACTGTGGATCTCGACCGAGCTCTATACCGAAGTTGACCAAGTACGCGACAACGCGACGAGGGTATTCAGCGTGTTGAATCTCGCCGCCAGCGAAGTGCGACCTGTGCCGTTCTCGGAGTCGTCGGATTACATCGAAAATCTCGACACCGTGCTCGATCTTCTCGAAAGCGGACGGTTTTATGTTTATGGAATCGCCGCCGAGACACCGTTTGATATCACGGTCCGTGGAGTGGGAGACGAAGAGTTCGCTCGTTTCCTGATCACGTTCTCAGCAGGTTCATAGTCGACCCTTCGGACACAAGTACAATAATGCAAGTGAAGCCGGCGCAGCTGTGCCGGCTTCTTTTTTTGCGTCAGATATTGTAGCTGTTATTCCGAAATCGCTCGTGAAATCGCGGTCACGAGATCGGCGGACTTGAAGGGCTTTTTCAGGATGCCATGCACGCCAATCTCGCTGGCGCTCCCCATTGAGTACTCAGAGAGATATCCGGTCATCAGGATAATCGGGATTGTCGGATAATCTTTGCGAACGAGCCGGGCGAGGGCCAAGCCGTCCATGCCAGGCATCCGAATATCAGAAACGATCAGGTCGGCCGGAGTGTCGGCCATCACTTCGAGTGCCGCAACGGCATCGGCGGCCGTGCGGACTGTATGCCCCATGTGGCGCACCATTAAGTCAACCACGGTCAAGATTAGCGGGTCATCATCGATGACAAGCACGTCGAGGACTCGTACTGCGGATCCAGTTGTATTGCTGATGGCATTCATTCTCTACGCAATCCTCCCTATCACTAACACAGATCGGCAGAAAGACGCGTAAGTGTATCCCTGTCTGAGGCGCGGGTCACAGCGGAGCTCTTCATTGGTATGGGAACAGTCCCATACCGACTTAGGAAGTGGACTGCTGGCAGTATGGACAGAAATGAGCGCTGCGCCCGGATAGTGTGATTCGCTGAATCGGGGTGTGGCATGTCCTACAAGGCGAATCTGTGCGCGAATAGACCGCGAGGTACGGGGCAAACCCACCCGCCTCTCCCGAGAGATCCGAGAACGAGTCGAATGTAGTCCCGCAGGCCAATATCGCTTGGCCGAGAATTCGGCCAATTGCCATCCGCAAACGTCGCACTTGACCGCGGTCGACCAGATCGCTCAGCGTGAGAGGGTGAATGCCAGCGGCGTGCAACGCTTCATCGGCGTAGATATTACCGAGCCCTGCAAGCGCGGTTTGATCGAGGAGCAACGACTTGATCGGGCGATGTGAACGCGCGAGGATTCGACGCAGTTGAGTCTCGGTGACATGATCGGCCTCCGGCCCCAACTTCGCAATGCCCGGGTGGGCATTGGCACTCCCAGCCGCCAGAAAGTCGGCGCGGGCGAATTGCCGGGTGTCGACCAGAACAAGTAGCGATCGTTCGGTGAGTGCCCCTCCCTCGACCAAGAGTATCAGTCTATCGTGTGTGCCCCGTTTCACCGTCGGCGAATGCAGTCGAAAGCGCCCCGTCATGCGCAGATGGACGATTAGCCGTGAGCCGGTATGAAGCGTGAAGAGGATGTACTTACCACGGCGGTCGATCGAGTCGATTACTGCTCCCGACAGTGCGCCCTTCCAGCCACGCACATTGGGCTTCGAGATGCGCGAGGACGTGAACTTGACACCTACAATGCGTGCCCCAAGGACAGCCGCCCTAAGTGTTCGAACGACAGTTTCGACTTCCGGGAGTTCTGGCATCGTTGATTAGCTGCGTGTGGGAATTCGCGACCCTGTGGCAGGATCAAATAGCAGGAATCGGTCTGGAATTGGTGTGACGCAGACGTGTGTATCGACGCCAAACGGTGTGTGCGCGTCGGCCAGTGCCGTAAGCTGGTCGCCGCTCTGGGTAAGCGTGTAGTGGATCTTATCTCCGAGAAATTCACGGGCGATCACTCTCCATTCGGACCCGGGCGATGCGCTTGTCACTCTCAAATGCTCCGGCCGAATTCCGAGTTGTATAGTCCGTGGGACGGCAGTGGTGTCCTTGGCCGTTGGCACGTTCCAGCCGTGGGGACATGCGACAGCGCGGTTCTCTGTCAACGTGCTTGCAGTGATCAAATTGATCGGAGGCCGTCCGAGAAACTGCGCGACGAACCGGTTCGGCGGATTGTCGTAGAGGTCCTGAGGTGTGCCCACTCCCATGACGCTGCCATCATTGAGAACGACAATTCGGTCAGCCATCGTGAGAGCCTCGGTCTGATCGTGGGTCACGTAGAGCGAAGTCTTCGCGAGAGCTTTCTGCCGGGCTACAATTTCACGTCGCATATCGGCTCGTAACGGCGTATCAAGGTTAGACAAGGGCTCATCAAAGAGAATCACGTTGGGATCGGCAGCGATGGCGCGTCCCAATGCGACACGTTGCCGTTGGCCGCCCGAAAGTTCTTTCGGCCGTTTCTGCAATTGCGACGTCAGTTGCAACGATTCGGCGATGGCATTTACACGCGTGGCAATGGTGGCCTTCGACTCACGACGAATCTTGAGAGGGAACGCAATGTTGTCAAACACGGTCCAGTGCGGGTAGAGCGCATAGGATTGAAACACCATGGCCACTC
>JBKKDE010000153.1:0-3453 GCA_046708665.1 Candidatus Zixiibacteriota bacterium
TTCGGTGACGGCACTCACTCTACCGATCAGAATCCGACGCATGTGTATGGCCCCGGGCTCTACTCGGCAAGCTTGACCACCACTACAAATTCCGGCAACGGGCGCCACATTCGCACGAATTACATAGCGGCGCTTGCGGAAACATTGACTGTGACAGCCATCGGTGCGACAAGCGGCGAACACGTTTCCATTCCGATCAATCTGGGCAACTTTCATCCGTTGACCGATATCACGCTCCCCATCGCGATAGCTGGAGTGCCGGAGCTGGCCAGTCTGGATTCATTTGTTGTGACGGGGTGCCGTCCCGAAGGGACGATGTCGTCGGTGCTCGTGTACCAGAGCTTCGGGCAAGGCAAAGGATGTTTGCGAATTCGGGTGGTCACTCCCAACGGCCCGCCACTCGAGCCCGGTCATGGTCCCGTTGCGAAAGTCTGGCTCACGATCAAACCGACAGCAGCGGAGGATACGCGTCTGATTCTCGACACCGCAACCATGGGGGCATCCGGCTACAAACTCGCAATGAGCAGCCCAGCGGTCGACTTTGTGCCGGTGTTCAACTCTGGGGAGATCGCGATTGCTGTCGCAAGGGGAGACATCAATTCGGATGGCATGCGCAACGTGATGGATGTTGTGCTCGCAATCGAAAGTGTATTCGGCGCAGCGGGTGAGCACGACCCCTCGCGGGTGGATGTGACCTGCGACGGCACCTTGGACATAGTGGATGTCATCACCCTGGTGAACCATGTGTTTCGCGGCGGAAGCACGCCCTATTGCCCGTAAGATAAATTCCGCGAGTCTTGACTACGCAGTCGGCTTCGTGTACATCTGCAACTATCATGAGCGAAATCAAGAGGACTGCATTAGTCACAGGTGGGAATCGTGGCATCGGGCTGGAAGTGTGCCGGCAATTGGCCGGGAAAGGACTGAATGTCCTGCTTGGCGCGCGCAATCCCGATTTGGGCAAGCAAGCAAAAGTCGAACTGTCGGAGCAGGGAGTTGGCGTTTCACTTGTCACCATCGATGTCGCCGAACCGAAGAGCATTGATCGCGGTCTCGCGAAATTGGACAAGGCCGGCATCGTCATCGACGTTTTGATAAACAACGCGGGGGTGTATCCACCGGGGACTGTGCTAACGACTTCCGAAGACGCGTTTCGCGAGACAATGGAGGCACACTATTTCGGCCCTGTGCGCCTGTGCCGGGCGCTTGTGCCTCAGATGCAGAAGCGCGAGTACGGGCGTATCGTAAACGTGTCCTCGGGCTCCGGATCATTTGGGGAAGGGCTTGAAGGACCCGCTGCATACTGCGTTTCCAAAGCGGCAATGAACGCCTTTACGGTCAAACTGGCTCAAGTCGCGGGATCGTATATCAAGGTCAACACCTTATGCCCGGGTTGGGTGCGCACACGCATGGGTGGGAAGAACGCGTCGCGTGGAGTCGAGAAAGGTGCGGAAACAATCGTATGGCTGGCGATGCTTCCTGCGAATGGGCCGACGGGGAAATACTTCAGGGATAAGAAAGAGATACCGTGGTGAGTTGATGCCGGTAGGGAAGAGCAGGCGCGCGAGCACGCTCGCCCTCCATGAAATCCAACTCAACTTAGCGTGTGGACTTGCTGCGTTGCTTCTGATCCAAGTACATGAAGAAGCCAGCGGGTTTAAGCAATGCTCTGTGGGGGCGCAGGAGTATGTAGAACTCTTCTTCGGCCATCGTGCGCTGTGTTTCGAGTGCTTCGAAAAAAGCATCGATCATAACGGCGAAAGCTGACATCACGATGGCTGTAGTCGGCAAGGAATGGCCCTTCCGCATCTGCAACCGTCCGGCGGCATCCACCATGATCGGGTCGAGTACGGCGCTGGCGCCATTGGCCAGATCGCGCGCCTTGCGCCAGTCGTTGGACAGGCGCAGCCGACCGCGCGAGTCCGCCAATTGATCTGTTAGCGAATTGCACACGGTCATGATCCGAAGTATGGCATCATCTGTGGATGCTCGTGATTGTGAGACGGATCGTGATGGCGCAATTGTCGTTGGGTGCGCCGGAGAAACTGTCGTCGTGCCCGACATCCGGGTGTTGCCGCGCTGAATAAGCTCCCGCGAGATCGATCCGAACTTGGAATTCACGACCATTTCGAAGTGGCGCATATCCGTGTCCGGTAAGGTCGTAATGAAGAGCAGGTAGTCCGGCTGGTTGTAGAGATGCACGACAACCCGCTCAAATCGCAGAGCCAAACGAGTGAATCCGCGTAAGCGCTGATGTGTCGAAGTGATTAGCTCGTGCAGAAATTGGGTATGACGTTTGGTGAACGCAGCCGGGAAGACGTGGTCGATCATCGCCGTGCGTTTGGCGATAACCGCCACACCGGTGACGCCCGAGAGGGCGCGTATGTCAGACAGGATCTGTCGCATTGAACACGGCCTCAAAGAATTCTGGAAAATCGCGTCTTAAGTGTTCGACAGTCGCCTCGGGATCGGTCATGATACCGAAGGCGCGGCCCTTGATTCGTGCGGTGATGAGGTTCTCCACACCGAAGTAGACGATACCCTGACGGAAGTCGCCGACGCGGATTACCGATGGCATGCCAAGGACGATGGCTGAGATGGCCTCAAACTCGCGATCCCAGTCGGCAACCATGTCGCGGAACTGGGCGCAGTATGCGACCTGCCCCTCTTGATCAAATTCATAGAAGGCCATTATATATGGCACTGTCCGCAAGACCTCTTCGATTGTGTCGCGGAAAGTTGATGCCTCGTAGCCGGGCGCGGGTGGAGCAGTAACCGGGCTTTGACCGCCGATGAACTCAACGGCGCGTTCCTGGACCAGCGCCATGGTCGCCTTGTGCTGCTCACCGAGCGCGGCCTCAAGCTTTTGGCGGCTGTCATCCGAAGAGAGCTCGACGGTCCATTCCCGATCAGTCTTGTGCACAATACGGCCATCAACGACCACGGACGACGTTATACGTGGCTTTGGACGCGTGGCGAACTCGGTCTGCACTTGCAGGACCTTTTCGCCAAGCTTGTGGTAGCCCAGTTGACCGGGCGGAATGTAGTCGACCGCTTCCATTGCTCTCCAGGGTGTCGGACCCTATCTTGTGCCGCCCAAGAGACTTGGGGGCCGGTCCGTGGTACCTCATTTAGATTATCGAACCATTTCGAAATACATTTAGCCCGGGGAAACAACCTATGAGCCACCACACAGCCAACGTTACCGCCGAGGGACACCTGGTCGATTCTGGCACTCTCTCCGAAGCCATGGATCAGATAGTACGCCGGGGGGGGACATTTGAGGTCTTGGAGTTCAAACTGGGCTCAACAAACACTGAGAAGAGCCGGGCTGTGTTGGAAATCCGGGCCGGGTCTGGCAAACTCCTGAGCATTGTCCTCGACCACCTGGTCGATCTTGGTTTTTACACTGATACCGTCGGACAAATGATCCTCAAACGGGCTCCCAAGGAC
>JBKKDE010000154.1:0-3110 GCA_046708665.1 Candidatus Zixiibacteriota bacterium
ATGCCAAACCCGCCGCGGCCAACGATGTCGAGCAGCGTGAATCGGCCCAGCGATTCGGGCGTGTCGCTCCATCCCGTGGTGGCTCCGGAATCGAGGTTAAAACTCGACCCGCACGAGCCGCAAATGATTTCTTCACCTGGCGCGATGTCAGCGAGCGCCCAAAATAGGCCACTTCGGGGCGCCTCAAAATAGGCCACTTTGAGGAGAGGGCGGTTCGTCCATTATCTTCATTCGCAAACCCTGCGGAAGGAGATAGTGATGGCGAATCGACTCAAGATGGCCAAGATCGACGCGGTTGTCGTTTTGTACCGGCGGAAGTGGTCCATCCGGCGGATTGCCAAGGAGTTGGGCATTCACCGGGACACGGTGACTCGTCACCTTCGAGACATCGAACGAAGTTCAAATCAGGCCGGGGCGCTCATCGGCGTTTCCGAGACTGCGGCGATGCCGCGGGAACAGGCCGGCGATCGGGAAGCTGCACCGTTGCCAAATCAGGCCGGGGCGCCCATCGGCTCGGGCCCGTCGGCATTGGAACCAGAGCGCCAGCCCAGCCTGTGCGAACCGTGGCGTCAAGTCATCATCGACAAGTTGGAAGCGGGTCTGACGGCGCAGCGCATCTATCAGGACCTGGTCAGCGACCATCAATTCCCCGGTCAGTATCACAGTGTCCGTCGCTTTGTCCGACGTTTGGGCCAGGGCCAGCCGTTGCCGTTTCGGCGCATGGAATGCGTTGCGGGCGAAGAGGCCCAGGTCGATTTCGGGACTGGCATTCCCATCACGCATCCGGGCGGCAAGCGCCGGCGGACGCATGTCTTTCGCATCGTGTTGAGCCACTCGCGCAAGGGTTACAGCGAGGCGGTGCATCGGCAAACGACGGAAGAGTTCCTTCGTTGTCTGGAGAACGCTTTTTGGCATTTTGGCGGCTCGCCGCGCGTGCTGGTGCTGGACAATTTGAAGGCCGGCGTCGCGAGGGCCGATTGGTATGATCCCGATGTGAATCCGAAGCTGCGCTCGTTTGCCGAGCACTACGGATTGGCGGTGTTGCCGACGCGGCCACGAACGCCCCGGCACAAGGGGAAGATCGAATCGGGCGTTGGCTACGTGAAGAAGAACGCGTTGAAAGGTCGCGTCTTCACCAGCCTCGAAGAAGAGAACCGGCATTTACTCGACTGGGAGACGCAGGTCGCGGACCAACGCATTCACGGTACGATCCGAAAGCAGGTGGGGAAGATCTTCTCGGAGGTGGAACGAGCGGCGTTGCGACCGCTGCCGGTCGAGCGGTTCCCGTGGTTCCAGGAAGCACAGCGAACGGTTCATCGGGACGGGCACATCGAAATCGGCCGGGCTTACTACTCGGTGCCGCCGGAGTATTTGAGCCGATTGGTGTGGGTGCGTTGGGACAGTCGGCTGGTGCGCATCTTCAATCATCGCTTCGAGCAAATCGCGCTTCATGTGGTTCGCGAAGCGGGTCGGTTCAGCACGCACGATCAGCACATCGCGGCCGAGAAGATCAGCGGCGTGGAACGCGGCACGGCCTGGCTTTTAGGGCGAATTCGCCTGATTGGCCCGCATGCCACGCAATGGGCCGAGGGCGTGATCGAGACTCGCGGCATCGAAGGCGTGCGCGTGCTGCAAGGACTCTTGAGCCTGGCCAAACGTCATCACGTCGATCAGCTCGAACGCGCCTGTGAGATCGCCCAGTCCCACGGCGCTTATCGTCTCCGCGCGTTGCGGCAATTGATTGGCCGCGACGAACCCAAGCAGCAGGAATTGGCGTTCATGGACGAACATCCGTTAATTCGACCGTTGTCCGAGTATCAGCAGTTCATTCACCAGGCCTTTCAGAAAGGAGCCTCCTCATGAACAGCACCTTGATCACCGCCCTGAAGCAACTCCGCCTCTCGGGACTCCTGCAATCGCTCGACGTGCGGTTGCAGGAAGCGGCCAGCCACAGTCTCAACCACGCCGAGTTCCTGGAGTTGATCGTTCAGGACGAGTTGGCGATTCGCTCCGATCGGCAACTGCAGCGTCGGCTCAAGTCGGCCTGCTTCCGCGAACGCAAGACGCTGGAAGACTTCAACTGGTCGTTCAACCCGTCGGTGCCGAAGAAGCAGGTCTTCGACCTGGCCAGCGCCCGCTTCGTCCGCGAAGCCCGCGACGTTCTCCTGCTTGGACCGCCGGGCTTGGGCAAGAGCCACCTCGTGCAAGCGATTGGTTATCACGCGCTGAAGGCCGGCTTCGCCGTGCTGTACCGATCAATCTTCGACGTGGTCCGCGACTTCCTGCACGACGAGGCCCTCGGCGGCGAAGAGAAGATCCTGGCCAAGTATCTCAAGCCCGATTTGCTCATCATTGACGACATGGGGATGAAGCAACTGCCCAAACGATCGGGCGAGTATCTGTTCGAGATCATCATGCGACGTTATGAAACTCGTTCGACCATGATGACGTCGAACCGGCCGCTCGAAGATTGGGGCAAACTCATCGGCGATGTGCCCAGCGCCACGGCCATCCTCGATCGCTTCCTGCACCATGCTGAAATCATTCGCATGACCGGGAAAAGTTATCGACTCCGGAATCAAGCGCGGGCGACGGACGACGACGCCGAGGAACCAAAACCGGCCACCGCGCCCATCGACTCGGAGGAACCTGGCGATGACACCAAAACAGCCGGCACCAGCAAAGGACGCAAAGAGCGCGGTTCAAAATAGGCCACCGCGCCCATCGGCTCGGAGGCTCAAAACCGAGACATGACGTCGATGACAAACCACCCGGTCCCGCCACGGCCTCTTCTCTGTTCCGTAAGAAAGAGGGCATGCCGTCGCCGACGAAACGGCCTGTCATCACGGGCATGCAGGTTCCGGCAAGGAAGCGACCATCGGCACCAAAGCCAACACGACCGAAAAAAGGGTCAATGAACTGAGCAAAATGATACCAGTGAACATTCACACCCCGGCCTAATTTGAGGCGCCCACAGGTGGCCTAATTTGAGGCGCTCGGTGACACCTAACCCCCGAACTGCGTGAGCAGGAAGCGCGCTTGACCCAAAAGATCCACGAACAGCAGAAAGGGAAGCAATAACTTCCCGTCCCGATTCTCCGACCACGACC
>JBKKDE010000155.1:0-7141 GCA_046708665.1 Candidatus Zixiibacteriota bacterium
ATGACCGGATCGAGCTTGCCGTCGCGGGCCATCTCCGTGAGGTCGCGTCCGAAACGATCCAGCGCCATCATCCGATTCTCCGCGCCTTCTTCCCCTGCTCCCTTGCGATTGAGCATTTCATCGACACTGTCTCGGATGCGGCCGGAGTCAACACCGAGAGCAACCAAGGCATCGCGAATGGGCTTATCGGGTTTATCGAATGTTGCCCAGAGCAAGTGGGCAGCGGTTACATATTGGTGACCGGATTGGGACGCTCGGTTTTGTGCGGCTGAGAACACAGCCCCGAGCGCGCTTGATGTGCCGGGCTGTTGTGTTGCGCCATCGACACGCGGCAAGCGTCCGAGCGCGACTGATAATTCTCCCGCGAGACGGTCGGGGTCGGCGCCCTCTTTTTGTAGAATGGCGCGGGTCATGCCCTCATTGAGGAGTGCCTGCAACAGGTGCGATGGCACAGGCTCGGAATGTCCGGCCGATTGCGCGGATTGCAACATCGACTGGAGAATCAGCTTGGCGTTATCGGTCCAGCGGTCTATGGAGATCATATTTGATACCTTTCCGAGGAGAGGTCCCCTCACCCGGCCTCGCATAAAGCGTGCGGCCGACCTCTCCCTCATGGAGAGGCGAACGAACGGGAACTCGCTTCATAATCGGGTAAGTGATTATGAGGCCTGCTTTAAAAATCGCGGGCGCGGAAGCGCGGTGCGATTGACTACTATGTTTTACTCTGAAGTGGCGGCTTTGGGCTTGGGGTCGGGAGCTTTTGTCGGGCCCGAATCGCCGGAGTCTTTCTTGGAATCCTTCTTGTAGGAATCCTTGCGATAGTCGGTGATGTAAAATCCGCTGCCCTTGAAGAGTAAACCGCCGCCCGCGGAGATCAGACGTTCGACCTCGGGTTTGCCGCAGCTCGGGCAAATCTCGAGCGGTTTCTCGCTCATCGACTGCATGGCTTCGAAGCAATGGCCGCAGGCGCGGCAACGGAAATCGTATGTTGGCATAGGTTCGCTTGGCCCCGTGTATTGATACGGGGTCAGTGAGCAATTTAGCGAATGTATGGACACTATTCAATTGGGTTTGCAGAGCTCCCTGATGATACGCTACCGTGGGCTCCCCTCTCTGTCATCGCGACCCTCACGCTACGCTCAGGGCAGGTAAAGAGCCCTCGCGCTGACATCTCCCCCAAAGGGGGAGAGGATACCTCCAAACTCGTGAGGAATCAGCAAAACTGAAATTAGCCCGCGGAAGTGGGGCGACTCCCGCGGGCATTGTTACGCATGACGGGGGTTGGTGTTAGCCAACCTGGATTTCGATCTCCTTGGGACGTACTGCTTCGCTCTTCGGAATCGTGAGCGTCAGTACGCCGTGCTTGTAGTCCGCCTGGACCTTGGAACCATCGGCCCACTTGGGCAGATTGAACGAGCGCGAAAATGTGCCCATGAAGCGCTCGGTACGGGTGTAGCCCTTCTTGTTCTCCTCACGGGTCTCGTTACGATGACCCGTGATTGTCAGTAGGCCATCGTTGACGACAACCTTGATGTCATTCTTCTCGAGACCGGGCATATCGGCCTTGAGCATAACCTTGTCGTCCTCCTCGATGATATCCACCGAAGGACGGATATTCAGGACCGGCAGGTCTGAGCCAGCGAGCGGCGACTGACCAAGGAACTCATCGAAGATGCTCGACATGGCACGCGAGAGCGGGACAATCTGCCCCGCTGGGGCGCATCTGATAATGGCTGACATGGTGACTTCCTCCTTACTTGGGTTCGTTTTTCGGATACGGCACCGTGCCGCATCTGAATACTCATTTAGCAGGAGGCGTGCCGAAATGCATCACTAGAGCTATCTCTTTGTTAGTCAATGCACTATGGAGTGAGACGTATAGGACGCATGGGACGTATATGCCATAGCGGCACATTGTATTGCCATTATGGCTGATCGCGAGCGAATTGCCTGTCAATGTGGCAGCACTACTCTGTTGGTGCGGCGAGTGGAGATTGCGATGCTGGGGCCAGGCAGATCAGGAGACGGCGTGAGTCGGTCAGTAAGATGCGATCGCCGACCACTACGGGAGAGGTCATGGCTTGCGCGCTCAGTGTTGAGTCGGACCAGAGATGCTCGCCGGTTTCGGCGGAGAGCATTGAGACTGTGGACTGTCGCGATGTGATCAGCAGAAGATCGCCACACAATGTTGGCGACAGGTTGGCTACGGCTCCGGCGTTGTAGGTCCAGTTGATAGTGCCATCGCTTTTGTTGAGCGCAGTGAGTGTGCCGTCGTTGCTGGCAAAGTAGACGAGATTCTCTCCGATGGCCGGCGCGGCAAAGATTCCGCCAGCGTGCCGGGTCGTCCACGCCACTTCACCATCTGACTTGCTAAGAGCGGTTGCAAATGAGTCGATTGCGCCGAAATAAACGTGACCGCCTACTGCCGGACCACCTTCGATTGCGCCACTGACACCGTGCTCCCAAAGCGTTGCTCCGTCATCTGATTTCAATGCAAATATGGAGCGGCCGCTGGCGACATAGACGACGCTATCCACAATCGCCGGTGGGCTCAAGACCGGCCCATCGCACTCCGTGTGCCAGATCTCGCGTCCGTCGTGCGTGTAACAATACACGTGGCCATGCCATGTGCCGAGCAAGATCGTAGAATCGGAGTGTGTGCGTGGCGCAGTGCTGACAGTTGGAACTTTGAAATTCCCGGTCTCTCGTGCTGTGCGCAGATTGTAAGTGAAATACCGCCGTTCAGCTTGATCGACGAGGACGCCGAATGTGGAGTCACCGGGAATGACGCCGAGAATCGGACCTTCGAAGCGTTTGCGAAAACGCCTCTCTCCTGTAGCCAAGTCGTAAACTTCGAAGCGTCGATCGAGCCCTGAGAAGAAGATGAGGCCATCGCGCACGATCGGCTCGCTGGCAGATACTCCGCCAGTCTTAACAGTCCATAGGATCGTGTAGGGTTCATTGATAACGCTTGAGGCGACGTGTCCGGTGTTCGCGGCATCGGCGCGCGGGGTCAACCAGTTGTAAGCGGTGGCTTCGGAGTATATGAGTTTGGAGCGACCGGACGAGCAGGAGACGAACAGAAGCGCGAGGAAGAGCAGCGTGATTGTGTGCGCTTCGCGCTTGCGCAGTCTGAACATCCACGCCACTAAAGCAGAGGCGATTGCTGGGAGAATCGGCATTAGAAATTCCACCCGAAGAAGAATTCGAACCGAGTCTTTTTGTCGATTTTACGGAAGTCGGTGCGTCGCGCCCAATCGAACCGCAACACGACCAAATACCCCAATGAGACTCGCGCCCCAACTCCCATCGATCCTTCCATGCGTCCGAAGTCATCCTCCCACGCATTACCCGCATCAAAGAACACGGCTCCCCGGATCGCCTGGAACCCAAGGTTCGCGACGGGTGATCCAACGAACAGCGCATCGATGAAGGGGAAGCGAAGTTCATTGGACGACAGGATCACATTGCGCGCATAAACGTCGCGTCGAGGGTACCCGCGCAGGTCCCAGCTGCCGCCGAGGTAGCGTCGCTGCGGCTCGTGGCCGGCAGAGACATGACCCATAACGCGCATGGCAAACGCGGAGAAACGCCCGAGGCGGAAATACTTACGCGCATCGGCGATGGCGATACGGTTGAAGGACCTGAAGTTTGAGAGGTCGCCGGTATAGCCGAGAGTGAGCATCAGCCGCCAGCCGTCGATGGGCCCCGAAATGTCCCAGAGTGAGTTGTCGTGCACGAGCGAAACGAACTGGGTCGCGAGCACGGCTTTGCGGTCATTGAAGAGGACCGACTGACGGTCGGAGTGACGCAGGAATAGTGATCCCTCGACGCGGCGAAACTTGGAGAGTGGGTAGCCGACATGTCCGGCGACTCCGATTTGACGTTCCTCGCGCGGACCTTCGACGGGATCGTTGTAATCGTCGAAGAGATGGTAGGCACCGTAGCCGTAGTTGAATCGCTTTTCGCGGTTGAAATACGAGACCGCGGCGTTTAAGCTGGTCAGGAATTCATCTTTGGTGTCGGCGTTGTTCGCCAACAGGAAGAAATACTGATGATCGCCGAGCACATCGGTCAGAGCGGTCTGAAAGCCGCCGACGGTCCCGTAAAAGGCATCATAGGAGACTGCCGATTGCGCGATGTCGAAGGAGAAGTCGCGTTCGTACTTCACTGCGCCCTTCATCAGCTCACCCGACGCCATTTCAGGCGCCCATGCCGGTTCCCACGTGCCAGTTTCGGCGATGAGTAGCTCGGACGGCAATGAGTCGGGGATTTCTGACTGATAAATCTGGAACCCGCTGTTCTGGTACGCCGTGAACACAATGCTTTTGCCATCGGGCAGGAATCGCGGGTCGAACGCGCCTGTGGCAATATGGGTCAGCTTCTGCCTGCGCCCATCGCTGTGGCGACGGTAGATGTCGAGGATGCCGCCCTCATCGGAGGTGTAGACCATCCAGTCGCCCTCTGGGGAGAACGATGGGCCGCGGATGTTGTGCGCACCGGTCAGTACCGGGCTGATACGACTGGTCTTTAGATCGTAACGGAACAAGTTCATCCAGCCCTCGCTGCCATGCTCGCCGCGATCGGATGCGAAGATGATCGCATCGCCATCGTATGTGAAAACCGGATCGGTATCGAGATACCAGTCGTCAGTGAGTTTGTCGAGCTGCTTCGACGTCACATCGAGGTGATAGAGATTGAAGAGACCATCCTTCATGGACCCCGAGAATATGATGCGCAGACCGTCCCGCGAATAGTGCGGCGAACTGATGTTGTAAATCGAATCCCAGCGATGTTCGCCGACGATCTGCTTGGTTTTTATATCCAGCTCGTAGAGGACGTCGCGCTCGTGTCGCTGCGAGGAAAAGATCACTTTGCCGCCGTTGACGTCCAGCGATGAGCCGAGTAGATGCAAGGATTCAAATCGCGGCGATCTCTCCCCTTTGAGCAGGACATCGACAGGACGATCCTCGGGCCCCTTGCCGGCCACGGTCATGTAAATACCGGCGTACCCGAGTCGGTTCGCTTTGAACACGATGTGATCGGTGGTATCGGCGCCCTCAATGGTGCGCACCGGAACCGGCTTGACACTGTAGCCGCGTTGGGTGATCGCATCGAGCGCGCGGTCGGGCAGTTCGCGAGTCTCGATGGTCGGGAAGTATTTCTTCTTCAGCCAGTACTCCCAATCGTTTCCGACCTCAACGAGTGGTTTGCCAAATGTGAACGCCGCTACACTCCAGAAGTCACTTCCGCGCCAACAATTGTCCAGCAGGTAAACAAGGTATTCGGCGCCGTAGGTTTCGGCGATGTAGTGGCAGAAAGATTCGCCTTCTTTGTACATTAGGTAGGTGCCGGCGATGGCATCGATACGGTCGAGATTGAAGAATTGTCCGGTGAGCACCAAGTCGCTTAGGATCATTTCGGCGTCGGACTCCCACGGGCGGGAAAAGTACTCGGCGATCCCCTCGGTGAACCATAGGGGCGGTGAAGCGATGTTCATCTTCTTGTGATTCGTGGCGACTTCCGCAAGCTTCGAGAACGTGAAAACATGTACCAATTCGTGCTGCAGCACCCGTCGGAAGTCCTCGTAGGAGCCATTGAACGGGAGGACTACGCGTCCTTTGAAGAATTCTGTAAAACCGGCAACATTTTCTGGCAGAAGTGACGGAATGACGTTGGTCTGCGTGAAGAAGCGCGGAGATGAATAAATAATCAGTGGAATGCGATCTTTGGCTTCGTGGTTAAAGCGGTCGGCCAGGTAATCGTAGCTATCATGAGCGGCTTCGGCGGCGACCTCGGCGAGCTCGCGTTCGGAATCGTAGAAATAGATGTCGAACTTGTCGGTCGAGAGAACCTGCCACTCGAAGTCGGTGTATTGGACTTTGTTTTTCCCGAAATAGTACTGCGCATTCGCACCGGAAACCATGCACATGACAATCGTCACCGCGGCCACGAGACGGGCGGTCCAGCCGATGGATTGGGACACGGTTGTGGGCATAGGGTCTATTATCTGTTGTCGTCAGAGAACGTGGCTAGTGCCACCGAAAACAAAGGTTGCTTCGCCAGGCAGGAGCCGGGCTCGCAATGACGGTGTAGCTCTTTTCGAGCACGATCCGGGCGGGCGATGGAGCTACCCATTAGATTGTTTACCGATCAGTGAGCTGGACATTCCCTGTCCGGACGGAAAGAGTACAATTAGTCAACGTCGCGACGGCGGCGTGGGTTCCGTTGGCCGTCACGGCTGGTGGCGCGGTCGACTCCCAATACACCTTGTACACCGCGAATGCGTCGTTTGATCTCGGCCAGATGTTGGAGATTGCGTACCTGGATGTCGATTGTCCCGGTGCCGGTGGCACGGTCAGCGGCTAGCGAGACGCCCTGGATGTCGGTTTCGGCGTCGGAGATTGCTTGGGTGATGTCTCGCAGCAGGTTTTTGCGGTTCTCCATGCTCAAGGTCAGGCGGACGAGGAACGACTGATCCGCCGAGACGTCCCAATCGACCTCAATTCGTCGCTCGGAACGGTCATCGAGTGAGAGCGCGTTGATGCAGTTGGAGCGATGGACTGTCACGCCGCGTCCTCGGGTTACATAACCGACCACGGCCTCGCCGGGGACTGGCTGGCAACAATTGGCAAAACGGAACATCATGTTGTTGAGATTTTGAATGCGGATCCCTTTATCGCCACGTGCCCGATCGGCGAATTCCGGCGCCGACGTCGGGAGTTCGGGCTCCGGTGGCTTGGGATGGAACCGATTAAACAAGGTCGATGCTGCCAGCGTGCCCGAACCGAGTGCGGCGAGCAGGCCCTCGGCGCCGGGGTAATTCATCTCGCTGGCCCACTCATTCATCGTCGCTTCGTTCGGCATTGGAGTGCGCGTGCGCTTGGATTCGCGGGTCAAGAGATCGCGGCCGAGTTCGATGGAGTGGTCGAATTCTACCTTGTTGAAAAACTGCCGTATCTTGGAGCGGGCGCGAGAGGTGTGAACGAATGTCAGCCAATCGCGCGATGGGCGCAATTGGTTGCCAGTGATGATCTCGACTTCGTCGCCGGAGTGGATCTGATATGTCAGCGGAACTATGTGACCATTGACCTTCGCACCGACACAACGGTGGCCGACTTGTGTATGCACCGCGTAGGCG
>JBKKDE010000156.1:0-3340 GCA_046708665.1 Candidatus Zixiibacteriota bacterium
GCTTGGTACCGTCGGGAGACCACGAGACATCTTGGTAAAACACGGACGGGGCACTGAGAGTATCAGCCGAAGCAGGCACAATTGATGTGAGCACCAATGCGGCAGCAAGGACGGGCCACGAGCGGCTCATAGTGTTCTCCCGGATAGCAGTGTGTGACGCGAACTACAGTCTGATCATAAACAATTGCCAGCCATGAATCTTGTCAACGTGCAATTGCCGGGCATGGCCGGATCGCCCTCATTAGTAGATTATCGCCCGGTTCACCTTTCAATTGAGCCCGCCGAAACTGCGAAGGCAGGTTTACCACCAGACCGCTCCCAATGACGCCAATCCGCACCGCCACTCTGACTGCTCTGGCTCTGATCGCATTCGCGGCGAACTCACTCCTCTGCCGATTGGTATTGGGGCGGTCACTAATTGATCCGGCATCATTCACCAGCGTTCGTCTGCTATCTGGAGCGACTGTCCTCGTGTTGGTTATTGCGGTGTCCGAACGTGGACGCGTTCCGTTGCGCGGCAATTGGGCGTCGGCTCTATTTCTGGCGCTGTATGCGATTGCGTTTTCCTTCGCGTATGCAACTCTTAGCGCGGGGACTGGCGCGCTGATACTGTTTGCCGGAGTTCAGCTCACGATGCTGATGGCGGCGGTATACGCGGGAGAACGTCCGGGACCCATACAGTGGATCGGCACGGCTTTGGCATTCTCGGGATTGATCTATTTACTTTCGCCGGGACTTCAAGCTCCATCGCCGACCGGGGCTGTACTCATGGGATGCGCGGGCATCGCCTGGGGATTTTACTCGGTTCGAGGGCGCGCATCGACGGAGCCACTGTTCGAGACAGCGGGAAACTTCCTCAGGGCTGTACCATTTGCACTCATGGTCAGCATCGTGACGATTTCCGATGCTCGGCTTGCATGGACTGGTGTATGGCTCGCAATCGGGTCCGGTGCGCTGGCCTCGGGGGTTGGATACGTCATCTGGTACGCTGCGCTTAGCGAACTTGCGACTTCGCGGGCGGCAACTGCACAATTGCTGGTGCCCGTACTGGCGGCTATCGGCGGGGTAATATTTCTATCAGAGTCACTCACGCTTCGATTGGTACTCTCAACTATCCTTATCCTTGGCGGCATCGCGCTCGGGAATACCGGGATGCCGAATCAAGAGCGGGGAAAATAGAAAAAGGCCCCGCTATCAGTAGCGGGGCCATTTGGGTCATTCTCATTGGACCTAAGTTTCACGCACCTTTGCTGAGCGCAAGCTCGATCGATTTGATGAGTTCCTCGCCTCGGCACTGATCTCCCGCAGCTACGAGAGAGCCATCACGTCCGATCAGGAACGGACTGGGGATCCCGGAACCATCGACGAGGTAGGCCTTCACCAACGGTCCGGTCCAGTCCTTTTGATCGTAGATGTGACGCCAATTCATGCCCTTATCAGCCACCCACTGCTTGTAGGCATCGACAGTGGTCTTGTCGGCGTAGTCGAGCGATACTGAGAGTACCTCAAATCCTTGTGCCTTGTATTTTTCATACGCCGCGGTGATATGCGGCAATTCCGCGCGGCATGGGCCGCACCAGGTCGCCCAGAAATCGAGCAGTACCACTTTGCCTTTGTAGTCCGCCAGCGAGACCAACTTGCCGTCAACATCGGTACCGGCTGTCGTGATGGGCCACAGCGACGATACAACATCTTCGCGGAAGAATGCCCCGGCGATGTCCATGGCCGGTTCATCGTCTCGGTATTTTACGGTGAACGTTTTTGTCTGGTCCTTAAGTGCTGCGCGGTTGCCGCCAGCTTCATCGAGATCAAACGCCAACTGCCACGCGTCGGCGGCACCGGCATACTTCGAGCCCGCCTCGACTTTGGAAAAATGTCCGCGTGCCGCGGATGTAGCCGAGGTCCAATTTGCTGCCTCGGGGCTTTCCGGAAGTTCCTCGCAAATTGCTGCTACGCCGGCCCGATAGTGAGCTTCGTTGCGACCGGCGTCGCTGGGATTTGTCGCCAAGTATGACGTGATTTCCGCCTGGGCGCCTTTCGCAAGATTTCCCCATGAGCCATGAATGCTCTTGATGCGAGAGATTGCCCGGACACGTTCGAGACCATAGTCAAACTCCGGATTGCCCTTTTCAAGGTCACGCATCGCTACCAACTTGCGAGCTTCGAAATCCATGCGCGCCAGATCGTTCTGCGAAGCGAAGCGAACAGACCGGTGCTTGCGTAACGTTGCGTCTTGGGCTACGGACCAGCGTTCGAGTGAATCTTTATCGGGGAAATTGACAGGCGATGATTCATACTTGGGTAGGCCGCTGGCAAATCCTGCCTGAAGTCTCTCACGATTCGTTGTCGCCTTCTCCAGAATCTGCGCAAAGCGGACATCGGCACGCAGGGCTTCAAGATCAGTGTCACCACGAAGGTGAACAGGGTCGTCCCAGCCATTGCCGACTGCCTTGCTCAGCCACTGCAAGCCGAGCTCGACCTGGTTGTTGCGACCATAGGCACAAGCCAGGTTGTAATTGCCCCACTTGGCCTCGGGAATCAGTTGAGTTTGACGTTCGAAGTAGCCGACCGCCATGTCGAGATTGCCGTTGTCTAGGGATTGGTATCCGGAATCCCCGACCGCATTGTATGCGTCAATCAGACTGAATTCGTAGGTGGGCAGAGCGACGCTCTTGCCGTCGGTTGTTTCGCTGGTCGCCGTTTGCTGTCCGCAGCCCCAGCCAGTTATTGCCAGCCCCGCGACTACGGCCATGATCGAAATTCGCTTAAACATCCTGTCATCCTCCTGTGATTGCGTAACATGAACCCAAGAATATATGCGCTTGAACGTACTCAAGAGACGATTGTTTCCTGGCAATCAAGAATTTGGTCAATCGATGCGCTGGGGGTTTCGCCAGCGGAACCGATTGGCGCCCTTCTCAGTACCGAGCCAGAGGTAATCCCCATCAACTTCAATGGTTCGGACAAACTGGGACAAAAGCCCGTCATCCATTGTGAATACTCTTCGCTCCTTGGTGGCGGGAACGTAGCGAACCAAGCCGCTGGGCGTGGCTGCCCAGAGAATGCTGTCCGTTACTGCAATATCGAAAATGTTGTCATCGGGAAGCCCATCGACGGACTCGTAAACTCGGGCAGGGTCATTGTAGCTGAGATCAATGACTCCGATCCCGCGTTCCAACCCGACGTACAGATGACCTTTAACGATAACCAACGAACGCACCGCGCGAGAGAATTCTCCGGCGGGACGATCAAATCGCACCCATTCGGCGTCTGGTTTTATAAGACGGAACAGCCCGCGGTCGGTTCCCAGCCAAACGACGTCGCGCGTGGTGGCAATTGC
>JBKKDE010000157.1:0-2844 GCA_046708665.1 Candidatus Zixiibacteriota bacterium
ACCGTACTTGGGGGCATGGCTATCAAATGGCGGTCCCGGAAGAAGCTGCTGATCGGCGGCTCAATCGCACTCCTCATCATTGTCTTCGCAGTAATCTCCCTGAACAGCTCAGGCTAGAAGCGTACAACAGTTAAAGCCGACGTTGCGGAGACCGATGACATTACCGAATTGGTGAATGCATCCGGCCGTATCCAGCCGCAAACAAAGGTCAACATCGTCGCTGAAGTTTCGGCCGAAATCCGAGAAATCTATGTCCGTGAGGGGGATAGGGTCACACATGGCCAGCCCCTGTTGCTCTTGGACACAGTACAACTAAAGTCCGATGTCGCGCAGACGCGTTACTCATTGGAGGAGATGACTTCGCGCACCGCATCGGCGAAGGCCCAGTATGAGCGCGACAGACTGGAAGCCGAACGCCAGGAAAAGTTGTATGCCCAGAAATTAACTTCCGAAACGGAATACACAAACGCGAAGCTCGCCTATGATAGTCGCAAGGCGGACTTCGCGGCGATGGAGGCGCAGGTCAAGACAGTGCGGGCGGGACTGGACAAGACCCTCGATAACCTGCGCAAGACCCGGATTACGGCGCCTATGGATGGTGTTGTGACGTTCCTCGGGGCGGAAGTCGGAGAGATTTCGCAAGCACAGACATCGTTCACGCAGGGCCAGACTCTAATGACCATTTCGGACCTCTCGGTATTCGAGGTTGAAGTCGATGTCGACGAGACTGAGGTTGCGAAAGTCGCAATTGGACAAGATGCTCGAATTCGGGTCGATGCATTCCGAGATACTTCATTCTCGGGGAACGTCGTTGAAGTCGGAAATTCCGCAACCATCTCGGGTCAAGGCAGCGAAAACTACACGACCAGTTTCCGCGTCAAAGTGCGCTTCGCCGAAGCCAATCCCGGTGTCCGTCCCGGCATGTCAGCCTCGGTCGATATCACGACCGCCAAGGCCGAAGATGCACTGCTTATCCCCTACGCTTCCGTGGTAACCCGCGAATTTGATCCTGACTCTTTGGCGAAGATGAAGGACAAGCCGACCGAAAGCAGCACCGTTGGAACGGCTCATGCTGCCGGCTCCGATGACGCAGACGTGCAGCCAGTCAGCGCCGACGGTTCGAAAAAGAAATCGAAAAAGGTCCGCAAGACCGGTGTGTTTGTCGTCAAGGACGGCAAAGTCAAGTTTCAGGAGATCACGACCGGAATTGCTGACGACCGCAATATCGCGGTTCTGACCGGCGTAAACCCCGGGGACACGGTTGTATCCGGATCGTTCCAGACACTGCGTCGTATCGCCGACGGCGAATTGGTCAAAGTCGATAATCAATCGGCGGATGCCCCTAAGAAATCATTCGATTAGCCCATGGTATTCTTATCCCTCGTAAAGGAGGCGTGCTCGGCCCTATGGGCCAATCGCCTCCGCTCTTTCTTGACCGTCCTCGGCATGGTAATGGGCGTGACGTCGGTCACCACCATCGTATCGACAGTCGAAGGCATGCAAGCGAACATGGTGGACATGTTCGAATCCATGGGTCCCAACACCTTCATGGTCTCGCGCATCGGCTTTGCAACCGACATGAAGCAGTATCTCGAACGGCTCAAGCGAAAGAAGCTGAATCGTAACCTGATCGATCCATTGAAAGACGGTTGTCCGGACTGTGAGGACATCGGTGCTGAAGGATACTGGACCGACCACCTCAAGTACGGCACCGAACGGATGAACTGGATTCAGATCACGGGCGAAACACCCAACATGCTCGCTATCCGCGACAAAGACGTCGCCGAGGGCCGCTACTTCTCATGGGAAGACGATCACCGGCGTCGCAAAGTGGCCTTTATCGGTGGCGCCGTCAAAGAGAAGCTCTTCCCGAATGAAGAGGCGCTCGGGAAACGCATACGGATTGGCTCGAACGAATTTACAGTCGTCGGTGTGGCCGTCACCGTGGGTGGACTGTTCGGCGAGGAAGCTGATGAGTTTGTTTCGATCCCGCTATCGACACACCAAACTCTCTACCCGAAGCCAGGCAACCCGGTCAATCTCGTGATCAAGGCGTCTTCTACAGAGCGACGCGAACAGGCAATGGATCAGGTGCGGGTGGTGCTGCGCACAATCCGTCGTGTCGACTACGAGAAAGAGGACGATTTTGAGATCTTCACACCCGATGCCATTCTCAGCTTCATCAATAACATTACGCGTGCATTCCGGGTCCTTGTGATTTCGATGCCACTGCTGTCGATCGTGATTGGCGGGATCGTGATCATGAACATCATGATGATCTCAGTCACTGAACGAACACGCGAAATCGGCATCCGTAAATCGCTTGGCGCGCGACGACGCCACGTACTGGCTCAGTTCCTCTACGAGTCGCTCATACTCTCCCTCATTGGCGGATTGCTCGGCGCGGCGTTCGGGGTCCTCTTGGCCCAGACTCTACTAACCTCAGTTATGGACATTCATGTTTCCGCAACAGGATTGGGTCTGGCGCTCGGGTTTGGAATCTCGACTGGTGTCGGCCTCTTCTTCGGAATTTACCCGGCGTGGAAGGCATCACGGCTCGACCCCATAAAGGCGCTCTCCTATGAATAAAAGATTCAAGGCATGGCCTGAGATGGTCGAGGGAATGCGCTTGGCCATGGACGCGGTCCGTACCAACAAATTCCGCTCCATCATGACGATCATCGGCGTCATGATCGGCGTTGGCGCAGTCATCCTGGTCAATACGATCATGGAGGGCTTCACTCAGTACACGTACGAGTCGATCGATAAGATCGGCCGCAACGTGATGTATATCTCGCAATGGTCCGGTCACGAGGATTGGGACAACCTCACCGAAGAGGAACG
>JBKKDE010000158.1:0-7950 GCA_046708665.1 Candidatus Zixiibacteriota bacterium
GTCAATCTCACCACCCTTGTACTACTGATAGTCGCAAGATTCCATCCGCGAGGGAAGCATGATCTCTCCATGCCAGTTCGAGACGTCCCGAGCGTCCGGGCGACTCAAGCAATACAGCGAGACCAAGCGAGCTAGGGCGTGAGTACGTCTGGTCGAACATCGATAGCCAGGCGAGATCGCCGAAGAGTGAGACGCCGAATCCAGAACTACTGGCGCGTGAGAATTCGACACGAGACCAGACACCATCGGAAGCGGCAATTGACCGATCCGCATATCCGCTAAGGATGTTACCCCCGAGAAACCACTCATCGCCTGTGCGCATCTCGGCACCGCTTCCCCACCAGCGCGCTCCCAGCGTGAGGCGTACACTCGACATGGCAGGCAAGTTGATGCGCGCTCTCCCCTCGCTGTCCACGCGAAGTCGCGATTGCGAGAGCTCGGCGTTTGTCGACTTCTCCCACTGACGATGCAACGAGTAAGTACTCTTGAGTGAGATCGAAATCGCATCCGTCCGGCGCCAAGACAACCCGGCGGAAGTCTCATAGAGTCGAGCGGCATCCGCTCCTGAATTCAGAGGCGTGACCTTTTGCCAATTTAAGCCCAACAAGACAGCCACATTTTCCTGTGCTCGAGTTGAGAGAGCGGCATCGGTGCTGATGCGTTGACGGTGATCCTGACGCCGCCAATCTTCAAACATCGCGTGTGTGGACAGATTGCGCCATAGTGCGCGGTTCTCGGAATAGTTGAGGCGCAACAATTGCTCGCGCGGCTGAGGATGCTCGTAATGGATGTCGAATGAGTGCCCGCGTCGAAAGAGACCATAAAGGCCGAGCGAGAATCGCCCGAGCAGAGCTTGCTCGCCGCCATCGGCTGACCCTGCGGCAACGGCCCCCTCGAAACGCGCGGGAGTACTTTCCCGGAGATGGATATGAACAACCACAAGTGAGTCCGGTTCAGTCTCGACGAAAGCTGGCGATCCTGCCAGTTGCACATCTGCAAATTCCGAAAGTCGCGAGAGTGCATCACGTACTACCGTGGCTGTAGCGTCGACACCGGTCGGCAGTGATAGCGCATTCATGAACCAAGTCGAATCAGTCCGCGTCAGCCCGATCACTTCCCAACGGGCGATTCGTGTGCGTGCTCCAGGATCGATGTCGATGGTGAACGAGACTGAATCGTTCAGAGTCCTAAAGTCACGCGGGGCGAGTATCGCGAAGTGATGACCCAGTTCGGCAAGATGCGCGAGTGTGGACTCGAGTACACGATTGAGACGGGATTCGGAGAGTTGGGTGCCCTCGGCAGTACGAACCGCGGATTCGATCGATGTGTGCGCGATGCAGGTCATGGAGTCGTGCCAGATGACGTCGATTCGGGCGATTGTGGTTGCGTGGGCGGGGTGCCACAAGAGCGAGAGCAGGCTCGCGAGTACGCTCGCCCTCCAAAAGAGCAACACAGATTGCTTCGTCGGACTCGCATAAAGCCGCGAGTCCTCCTCGCAATGACGGGGCGATCGGTCACTCATAGTTTGTGACTCTCGCATCAGAAGGTCGCTACCGATTCGAGGTGCATGCGCCAGCGGTCGGGCTCGTTGGGGCGGTGGTCGCCGTGGACGCGGGCATTGAATGAAATGCGCGAGGGCAGTTGCCAACGCAGTTCCAATGACTCTGTGAACGAGAAGCCGTACGGTCTGCCTTCGGAGAGCAACGGCGAGAGGTAGCCGGAGATGTCGCCATCAAGCCACGTAAAGTCGGTGGACACTGAACCGTTAAGGGCCCCGAGATTGACGCGCGCTGATGGACGCAGACCCCACAGCGTCAAAAGCCCGTCGTTGTCAAATTCACGATCGAGACGTCTGCGCGCCTCAACGGATACACCCACGCCCTGGACTGGTGTGATGCCAAATGTGGTTAGCAATGCGCGGGCATCACTGTCGATGGATGTCGAGAGTAGGCCATCACGAGTCCGGCGGTGATATTGCACGCCTGCGGCCACGTACGACTTCGCGCTCAGTTCTTCGCGCCATTCGGATTCGACACGCCAGATCCGTTGGTCGTCATCGCGGCGGGCGGCTTGTGTTCGAAACAGTTGATGCTCATGCGCAAGCAGAACCGTGATTCGGCTTTGTGCTCGCGGTAGGACACTCAGGCGATGGTCATCACGCAGTGTCAGACGTGCGCCGGACATGAGCGCGGTTGCCATTTCAGTCCACGGTATCAGCCAATCGGCAGGTGTGAACGCCGGGGCCGAGTAGCGCGCATCGACACGACGTGATGCATCAATCGTCCACCGCCAACCCTTCCAATTCGGTCGCCAATTGACGCGGATGCCCCTGGTGGCGTCGTAGGCAGATGCGCCGCCCTCTTCGTCATCAACAAATACACGGCGATAGTCACCATGAGGGTCGGGGATGTACTCGCCGCGTTCGTGGCGGTAATCCCCCTGGCCGGGGCGAGTCGGGATGAAGACTTCGCGTTGTGCGCCGGCGGTGCGATGTGAGAGGTCGGCATTCGCCGACACGTGCAAGTCTGAGTTTATACTCCAGGTGCTGTTGAGACGTCCGCCGTAGTACGGCTGCGATTCGGCACCGGAGATGGACCGTGTGCCACGCAAAGCCGTGAGTCCGGAGCCGGACGACGCGCCGAGCAGTTTGGCCGAAATTCCCAATGAGAATTCGTTGCTTCGTTCGTCGCGATTCAGGTCGATATCATGGACGCGGCGCCATTCCTGCCGAGCGATGAAACCATTGTGCGAGACAGACAGCCACCGCCCGACATTGGCATCGGTCTCGAATGTGAACAGGCGCGCCTCGTCATCGATGTCTTCGGTGTTCCAACCGATTTCGGCATTGATTGACCCCGCTTGTGCCTTCGCGCGGGTTTGAAATTGGGTGGAGCGGCTCTCATTGGCCCCCCCTCCCTGCACCCACCGCTGGTTGAATTGCTGCTCCAAGGTCAGCCAATGGGACGGTTGGACCTTTGCCGAAGAACTGCCGCGCCAACCTCTCAATCGCGAATGTTCAAATCGTTCGGCAGTCGACGCGAGAGTCAACCATTTTGCCGGAGTCGCTCCCGACGCCAGACTGTACGAGTCGTAAGCGTCGTCGAGCAGATCGCTACGTAACCGCCAATCGTTGCTGAATCGTGCCAACGACAGTCCGAATTCACGCGTGGCTGCACGTTCGCGTTGACGGACCCAATTCACAGCGGCGAAATTCGGACTCGGACTCTGCATCTGGCTCGACGCCCAGCCAAGCGAATGATTGGAGTGAAAACGGGATGAACCAGCGAAGAATCGATTGGGATCAAGGCCAATGCCTTGCCAGTTGAGCGCGAAATTCCCCAGCCGTCGGGAGGCGATCCGCAGGGTCTCGTCGATCACGGCCTCCGAGACGGGCGCGTTCAGAATGAGAGTCGGCGCGTATTGACCAGCGCCAGCGCCGGCGTATTCGAAGACATTGTCAATGAGATGCCTGTAGCTGCCATTCCCCACTCCGACCCATCGGAAGCGGACGTCCCAGTCTCCTTGGTCGGGACCAGCGTAGGTGAAGACTGAGTCACCGTCTGCGGAGATGTCCACTGAGTAGTCGCCATCATGATAGCCGACACGCTCGGCAGCCGGCAGATGCACTGTGCCGTTGGGGCTTTTGCCGAGCGCATCGCGTTGCTCATTGGTGAGCGATCCGAATAGCGGCTGCGAAGGATCATCGCCCTCCCACGCCATCGACAGCGAGTGAATCACAGTGCTGTCTGTCGACCGCCAGCCCCATGCGCCGCCTGCCATGGTGCGTCGGTAGTCGTCGAGTGATTCTTCATACTCGACTATGAGCTGATCCTGCCGTGAGAATGTGACACGCGGGGAAAGTGTCAGTGTGCCGCGGGCAGGATCGACCGTGTAGTCGGCGTCGGTTCCCTCGGACAGCCGGACGCCATCAAGCCAGACAGTTTGAGACCCATCGACGATATTCGCGTGCGCCGATGATCCGGAGAGTGTGTACGGCCCGAGTACACCATCACGAAGAGCAATCTCGGCGCGGCGGGTCTCCCCTTGCGGACGCGCGATAAACGACTCCAGGCTGTGATTGTTTGTGCGTACCCGTGTCTGCAGACCGGACGCGCGACGTGACGCCATGCCGGATTGGTCCAGACGCAGCTCACCCCAGCGCCCTTGGAAACGGTCCGAGCGCGCTTCGATGTAGTAGCGATCAAGATCGCCCAATCGCGATCCGTTGTTAGCCGAGTACCGACTGCCCTGGCCAACCTGACGGTCGGACAGCGCCGCCGAAAGGTGGAGACCTTGTACAAGCTCGCCTTCGACACCGAGCTCAAGCCCTTGCGACCAATCTGTACTCTGCCCGTCGGAGGCAGTCACTGAGAATGACTTGTGCCCTTGCCACTGAAGTCGCGCGGGCGAGGGCAGTGATCGCAGCGGCGTTGTCGATGATGCGGCCGGTGCGATATATGCGACCGGGATTATTCCGGGAGTGCTGAGCTCAGTTGGTCCGACATCTCGTGACCACTGGGTCTTGAGAGCGAATCCGAGGCGTTGAAAGACCACTCGCACTGTGTCTGACGGTGCGAGTGTGCGTGCAAACGTAATGCGGCCGTCATTGGGATCAAGCGTGTGGGCTATCGGCGAATTTGAAATCGTCGATACAGATTCCGAACCGGACATGATGAAGAAGCCCGACACGAAGTATGGTCCGGCTGAATTGGCTCCGACGATGATTGTGGTGTCGGTGATGATGGCCGGAGTGGCAGAAGCGGGCTGTGGGAGGATGAGCGAGCACGCAACTGCAACTGCGCATGAGACCACGAAAAAAGATTGCTTCGTCGGC
Organism: Candidatus Zixiibacteriota bacterium; assembly: GCA_046708665.1. Lineage (GTDB taxonomy): Bacteria > Zixibacteria > MSB-5A5 > WJJR01 > WJJR01 > JACQFV01. The sequence goes on from JBKKDE010000158.1 coordinate 4,835, forward strand.
CCGGCGAAGAGCCGCCGATCCTCTCCGCAATGACGGGATGTCGCACTCACGGGGACGGAACGACCTTCATGATAACGACACGTCCTGAAGGCGGATCGGCGACCACAAGCGCCGAGTCGCGGATCACAACATCGGTCGGGCCAAGCCAACGGGCGTCGCCAATTGGAGGACCATCGAACTTTTCAATCAATCGTCCTTGCTCGCTGAATACGCATATGGCCCGTCCTTTGCGATCGGCAACGTAACACTGGCCGTCGGAACCGACGGCAATGGCCCACGGTTCTTCGAGGTCGGTGCCACCGAATAATCGCAGGGGCATGCCGGTAGGATCAAAGACAGCGATCTGACGTTTGCCGGCATCGCAGACATACAGTTCTGTGCCACCGTTTGCGGTTGCTATTCCTTCAGGTTGAAGAAGCTGCCCCCAGCCCGCGCCTTCCCCGCCAGTGAACGACGAGATGTAACGCCCAGCGGCATCGTAGCGGTAGATGCGGCCATTGGTCGGGTCTGACAGGTACAACTCGCCGAGCGGACCGAAGGCAATTCCTGATACTGTCCCTTGAACGAGGCCGAGGGCATCGTAGGGAGGGACGATTTCGCCGACGAGGCGAAAGCGTGTGTCGGCAACTTCGACAACACGTTGCCCTCCATCGGCGGCATAAATATTCCCGACGACATCAGCTCGTAACGCCTGTGGGTTACGCAGGGCGAACTCGGCCGTGTAGACAGTGCGCGACTGACCCGGATCCAACGGGAGACCGTAGACTCGCTCGGAACCGGCATCGGCGATGAGGAGCATTTGATCGGGACGAAAGGCGATTGATGATGGGGCGAAGCGCGAGAAGTCGCTCGAGGGATCGTCGTGCGGCAACGCGGCGAGGAAGTCGCCGTCGATGAGCGCGACAACAGCAAGAGAGGCGCCGGTAGAGTAGGACAATCCACGCAGTGCGTCAGAACCGGCACAGCCAGTCAAAAGCGACGCTGCGAGCGAGAGCGCTAGAACTTTCTTGCGAATGTAAGCTTGAAGCCAGGGTTTGACAGGCTGGGCTTGCCCTTTAGTCGCACCTTCCATGATGCGTTCTCCATGCGCGCCTCACGGTTGATGGAGCGGGCGGTGCGCCAGGCATCGGCGGCGGCTACCAGGCGATTCAGTAGTGCGGCGCCAAGAGAGAGTTTGGAACGGCTCTCGGCCTCGTTGGATTGATTGCGGATGTTGCGATAACGTCCCATCACCTCTGCCGATTCCCACTGCCAGTCCCATTGGGGGTCATCAGGGTAATACGGACGATCGGGATCGATCAGTCGGCCCTCATCATTGAATTGCTGACGTGACATGTAGAATGTGAGGGTGCGGTAGAATTCCTCATCCTTGCCGTCAGGATCGATGCCCGCATGCGTGCGCGCATACAATTCGAAATCAGATTCCTTCTGGTGCTGGACGGTCTTGAAATATGCGAATGTCGACCACGCGATGGCCTCGGCTCCAAAGAACACACCGGCGCGTCCACGCGATCCCATGGCCCAATGCCCGGCGCCGGGGAGCAAGACTGATAAGCCGACAGCACGTGTAACATTGACTCTGTCCTGATCACCATCGCCAAAGTCATCGTTGCGGACGGCGCGGATGGTACCGTTGTCTGCGAAGACAGGAGGAGCGACTCGCGACCTGAGCGCCGCCTGCAGCATGCTTGGCTGGGACAGGAGGACCTCGACGGCATCTGGTGTGGAGGCGTTTGCGAGCGCTCCAATAGTGAGAGTGCAAGCAGCGACAAGCACAGCGATAACGTATGAAACGGGCCTGTTCGAATGTCGTGTCATTGAGCGACCAAGTGCTGCTACCGTCTTGCTGTTTACCATCCAAATGCCGGCTTATTCCTGACTCTTATACGCGTCCTAAGAGGTTGACGTGCACCTTCATTCTGGCTCGAACGGTAAGGTGCCGAACCACCACAGGTTAGAATCTATAGCCGACTGTCAAATATGGCATAAGTTTCTTCGGGTTCGACGGCGATTTCACAAGCCGGAGCTTTGGCTCAATGTGACTAAACTGGTCCTGGGCACGATTGTAAGCACGCGCATCGAGCGCCGCCCAGAACCCGGCCAGCATGTGGTTCGCCACCGTTGCCACGAGCATTGTGTTGGCTTTGTTGAACTCGGAGTTGGCATCATCACGCAACTCGAGGTAGGCCCTCCGGTTCGGGGAGACGTACTCAAATTTCGCTGAGTCGTCAGGGTTATCGGGGAGTTCCTCGGCAACCTCGGGGAAATCATCCCAGCCGAAATTGAACTGGTGGTACTTCCCGACGTTTTCGTAGAACTCGTCGCGTTCGACACGGCTTCCGTCCTCTTTGTACCAAGCATGGTGCGACAGTGAACGGGCAAAAATTGTATTCTGGTTGTCGGTCACGATATACGTGGTTGTGTCCAGCCAGGCGTCTTTGATCGACTCGGGCTTGTCGCGGCGGTAGAATGTGTGGTAGAGTCCCTCGATGTAACGAGTAGAATCCCAGTGCACATCGGCGAAGGCACGGTAGACATCTTCGGCGTCATTGCCGTTACCGTTAAACCTCAAATAGCTGGCCCAACCGGCCGCCTCGAGTCCGACAAACATGATCGGCTTCCAGAACGACGACTTGGCATAGAGCTGACCCCAACCCGGGATCAGGAACGACTGGAGGAACGCGCGGGTGGGCGACTTCCGATTGAATCCGTAAACGTCGACTGGCGATCCGTCACCAGATCCATTCTGAGCCAGAAATGGCGGCTCATCGTCGGCTGAGAGCGCGATACGCGGTAACACTGGGCTATTCCATGACACCAGCGACAGTTCGACCGTTGACGGTGTCTCGGCTGTGTCGGGCGCAGTTGCGGCGCTTGCCGGCTTGGGGATCAGCGACAAGACGGTGAGAGCGAAAAACAGGGGCATGTGCATTGCTGTAGACTTCGATTTCACGAGAGATCCTCCTACGATCAGTTCAGGCGTGGGGCAATTATTGCACCACGGCCAGTTTGCAAAAGATCTTCTCCGACTGGCCACCTTCAACGGCGGTGACTTCGACGCGGGCGTAGTAAACGCCTGACGCGGCATCGGCGCAAGACCAAGTCCATTCGTTGTA
>JBKKDE010000159.1:0-5703 GCA_046708665.1 Candidatus Zixiibacteriota bacterium
ACTGAGACATTGAGAGTGAGCTGGGCGTTTCCACCTGCGGCAACCTCGCCTACGGATGGATTGAGTGTCGCAAAGACCGGGACTTCCGTTACACCGAACGTGATAGAGGCATCCGTATTGTTGGTAATCGTGATGTTCTGCGATGCGGGGTCGGGCCCACCCACGGTGGCATTGTATTGCATGGCTACTGGAGTGACCGAAACAGTCCCCGAGTTGTAGTTGCTCCTCGCCGTTTGGGCAGAGTTCAGAATTGCCTGTTCGCTAATGCCCCCAATAATCGCAAACGCGATTCGTACTGCCGAGTCGGACTGGATGGGGTAGGGTCCGCTGGCGATCAGATGTGAGCCATCGCCGGCTGCTGGTGGAGACGTCTGATTGTATCCCTCGGTCATGGCCGTCCACTTTTCTGCTTCTGTCAAACCATCGTAGACTTCGGTCAGATTGTCCAAGTAGCGATATGACGTAGTGCCAAGCGGACTGACCACGGACAAGCCGCGGTAGCGATTTTCCTGGCTATCCCGCATCCAACCCACTCCGAATTGAGCGTTGAAGCCACCTGCATCACGGGTTGCGACCTGCCCGGTGAAAGGAAAGTCCCAGTCGAAAAACATGCCGGCGCGCAGGCCGGAAATCGTCTGACCAGATCGATTCCACAGGGTGTATTCACATATCAGGTAGTCGTCTTCATCGGGATCGTCCGACACCCAAGTCCTTTGCTCGATGAACAGGCCAATCGGGTTCTCAGCCAATTCATCCGACATGCCGGCGCGCGTTTCCTCGGGGTATGTCGGGCCCGGCTGCATGACATTGAGCCGGCCACCCGGATCCACGAGGAAATCGACATCGGGCGAACCGGATGAATTGCGAACGGCATCGGAAATCTGTGTGGGGCCGATTCCAAACAGGACACCACCTTCAAACAAGCTTGGGGTGGCATCGCCTCCGTAAAGGTAGCCCGCTCCGTACCCATCGGCGCCCTTGCGTGGATTGAGATTGTCTATCTGCAGGCCAAAACCGCCGAATGACGAGACGGTCAATTCAAAATTGCCGGCGTCGTGTGTGAAGATTTCAGGAATTTGCGTCGGGCCTGTCAGAATGGCCGCCTGCCACGTTTTGGAATACCCACCAGCAGCGGTGATGTTGACCGTGATGGGCAGACGCTCGCCGGCGACGATGTCTTGCAACGATACAGTTACGTCAAACGGATCGTCGTGATTCGAGGCCGTATCGCCGACATTGGGCATGTTGGCGAATGAGGCGGTGCCATCTTGAATAGTCAGACGTGAGTCGTTGCTTGTAATGGTTGCACTGACTCCGGTGGCCGCAGTACCCGAGTTCTTGAGATTCAGTACGACTTGTGCCGACTGGCCGGGTGTGGGGCGGGTGTAGTAGTTCTTTCGGACGGCAATACTCGGCTGGGTATTTGCGGCCAGTGCCCGCAACGATGCGACGACATTCAGGATGCCGTGACCGTACGAGTTGTCCGGCCCGTTTGCGCCCAAATCGCGCGCACCAGCCAGAAGCGCCTGCTTGATCTGATCAACCGTGGCGTTCGGGTTGTATTCCCGTAGGAGTCCCACGGCGGCGGCTACAAGCGGAGTTGAAAAGGACGTGCCATAAGCGGTGGTCGACACGCCGCTATTGGGCGTGGTGGTCCGTAAGTTGACTCCCGGGGCGACCAGCTCAGGTTTGACCCCTCCAGCGGCACAATCGGAAGGTCCCATCGACGACAGCGGATCAACCGGGGGATTGACGATATCCGTACGGGCGTCAACCATGCCGACTGAGAACGCATTTAACTCCGTTGTTACGCGATTTGCAGGATTGCGAATTGTACCGGTCAGGCACGCGCCTTCGTTTCCGGCGGCAAAGATCATGACAACACCCGCTGCTTCGATGTTGTCAATCGCGTTCCAAAAAATATCATCGCAACCGATTCCCGTCGGCGCGCAGTCGTCCGCTGGCGATTTCGTCACGGCACCCCAGGGATTCGCGACGGCGTCGGGAACATCGTGAGTTGTGAGCGGGTCGCCATCGGGATCGGCCACCCATTGGAGGGCTTCAAAGAGATTGCCGCATGGTGCGACACTTGCGGGGCAAGGAATATCGATGGCGGCCGCCGAGATCCACTCACAATCGGGGCACACGCCGATTGTGTCACCCAGCACCTCGATTACTCCAACCATCAATCCCATGACCTGGGTACCGTGGACTGCTCCGGTGCCAGCGTACACCTGCGGAACCGACCCGCCGTAGACGGGATCAAACCAACTTTCCTTCGCTGAGTAGCCGTTGTTACCACGCCATTTTGGTGACAGCACAAAGTGACCGCCATCAACTCCGGTGTCCAGCGAGGCCAGGAGACGACCGGTGCAGGTATAGCCCAATGCCCAGACCGAGTCTGCGCGAATCGCCTTGATCTGATTCTGTGTGATTTGCGTTTCATCGACATCAGTCGCATCAGCGGCGATCGGTGCGACGAGCTCAATTTTCGGCATTTCGACGATGTCGCTGATGTCGACGCGGTGCGCAAGTTCGGAGATCGCCGACGGCGTCATGCTGGCGGTGATGACGTTGTCGATCCAAAATCCCTTGGCATCGTAGATGCGCCCGTCAAAGTACGCTGAAGACATTGCGCTTAGAATTGCGGGCTGGGTTATAGCCGCGGTGGCCCGCAACGCCTGAACCGTCGCGGTGTGTTGCTCGGCTCGTGTAGCGAATTGCGCGGTTACCTGCTTCTTGAGCGCCGATCCTTGAAGCGTACCGACGGGACGAATAACGACCTGAATCAGCTCGTCGGCGCCGGTGGACTGCATCCGCGATTCGAGTCCTGGATCGATTCGGCCAGCCGTCGCACTGTTCGCTGAAAGTGTGCCACAGAGCACTACGATGACGAGCAGAATGTGAATGAGGCTACGACCCTGCATTGTGTCTCTCCCTTATAAGTCGCTTGTACACTGATAACATTGACCCCAACCCGGAACGGGGCCGCACTAATCTCATGATCGTCTTATCGGCGTATGGAGTCGGTTTCTTGTGACGCCTTGGGTTGAAAATGGAGGTGACAGGAAGTGCGCATTGTGCATGCGTTGAGTGTTCCTGATCCGCTGGTTCAATCCGCCTGTGAGGCAGGCGCGGCCGTCCTTGGCCGGAGGGCCAACATACCGTACAACACTCCGCCGTCCAAGCGGTTCCATTGTGTCATTTTGGGGGGCTTTCGTTGGGATACCCGTTTTTGTCCTGTTGTTACCGACAGGGGAAACCTATGATTTACGACTTCGGAGGATTCGGGCAAGCTTGGATATCACGGATGCACACATGGACTCAATAGGAGGATGCAGTGCCCCCTAAACGGAATGGACGCCGGCTCATTGACGCCGAGGATATCACCCGGCTCAAGTTTGTCCGTGCCCCCGCAATGTCACCCGACGAGGAGACAGTGGTCTTCGTTGTCGAGACTGTGCCGGACGACAAGAAGAAGTACAACACGCACCTTTGGCAGTGCCGTTATGACGGTTCTGATCTGCGTCAACTGACGTTCGGTGACCGTAGTGATCATTCACCGGTATTCTCACCTGACGGAAAGTGGATTGCATTCACGTCGAAGCGCGGCGATCTGCCCGGCATTCACATCATGCCGACAGACGGCGGCGAAGCGCGTAAGGTTGTCGAGAGAGATGGCGGATTCGGGTGGGTGCAGTTCACGCCAGATTCCAAGACGATTGTCTGTGCGTTTCGCGCCAACGATCCACCGCAGTCACTTGACGGCAAACCGAAGATAACTGATTCCAACGACAAGAAGCCGCCGAAGCGGGAAGCGCCGATCTACCGGCACATCACGCGCTTGTGGTATCGACTCGATGGCGAAGGGTATCTGCCACAGGACCGTTGGCATATCTGGACATTCGACGTTGCGACTGGCAAGGGCACGCAACTAACCAAAGGCAAGTTTGACGAGGTCGGCCCGACAGTATCTCCCGACGGCAAGTGGGTCGCATACACGACCAATTTACGTCCTGATCCCGCTCGTGATCCTATGCGTCAGGAGTTGTTGCTGGTCTCGCTTAAGGGCGGCAAGCCGCGACGTGTTGCGCGTCCTGAAGGACCAGTCGAGTTGCCGTCATTCTCCCCGGACGGGAAACGAATCGCTTTCTACGCGCACACTGATCCGGATGGATCATGGGGTGTGACGCCCGCGCACTTGTGGTTGGCAAACGTGACAGGCGCCGCGAATGCGCGCGACATCACGCCGCGGTTGGATCGCGAGATGTACGACATGACTATCGCCGACACTGGCGAGGGTTTCAATGCGGTGAGGCCGTATTGGTCGCGCGACGGTCGTACGATCACTCATCTGCTCTGCGATACAGGCGCGACGCTGGTCGGCCGGGTGGCGATTCGTGATGGAAAGCCCGCGCCGATTATTCGCGGCGAATATCATGTACAAAATGTTGCCTTCGGCAAGCTGGGCAAACGCGCGGCGGCGCTGGTCTCGACTCCGACCGCTCCTGGTGAAATCGCCATCATTGACCTGACGAAGAAATCGACCGCGCCGAAGTTCATCACGAAAATGAATGGTGAGTGGCTGAAGTCGGTGCAGGTCAGTAAACCACAGGAAGTCTGGTTCAATTCGACAGGCAAGACCCGGGTGCAGGGGTGGGTGTTGAAACCGCCGGGATTCAAGCCGGGGAAGAAGTATCCCTCAGTTTTGCAGATTCACGGCGGGCCACGCACACAGTACGGTTACTCATTCTTCCACGAGTTCCAACTGCTGGCGGCGAAGGGATATGTTGTCTTCTACACCAATCCGCGCGGCTCGCAAGGGCGTGGCGCTGCGTACACAGCTGCAATCGTGAATGGTTGGGGCACCGTGGATTATGAAGATGTCATGGCCGGGACAGATTGGTTGGTGAAGCAACCGTACATCGATTCGAAACGCCTGGGTGTGACCGGTGGATCGTACGGCGGTTACATGACCAATTGGATCGTTGGGCATACCAATCGATTCCGTGCCGCAGTTACAGGACGCTCGGTTGTGGAATTGAAGTCTTTCTTTGGGACCACCGATGTGGGCTGGGATTTCAATCGCGAGTTTGGCGGATATCCGTGGGAAAATGAGAAGGGCTACGATTGGATGTCGCCGCTCACGTATGCCAAGAACATCCGTACCCCGCTCCTCATCGTTCACAATGAGTTCGACATGCGCTGCAACATTGAGCAGGCCGAACAGTTGTTCGCCACACTAAAGATCATGCGCAAGACTGTGGAGATGGTGCGTTTCCCCGAGGAGCCGCACGGCCTTTCGCGCCATGGACGTCCGGATCGACGTGTGTCACGCTTGAGGCACATTTCGGGATGGTTCGACCGGTACCTGAAGGGTCGATAACCGTGGCGCTTGTCCCAATTCGCGATGCAAACCAACTGGGTTGGCAACAGCCTGGTTGGTTCGGCCGCACGGTTGAGATCACATCATCCGCATCACTTGCCGCACTGTTGCGATTCCAGAATTGGGGACGTTTCTGCGATGCCACTTGTGCCGATGGAATGTGGCAATTTGCGACGCAGGGTTTCTTTGGCCGAACGCTCAAGATCGCTTCGTTGCCAAATGGAACTCCGGTCGGATCGTTCTCGTGGAATTTTCGCGGCGGTCTCGTGCGCTTGGATGAGGGCGATGTATTCGAGTGGAAGGCACTCGGGTTCTGG
>JBKKDE010000160.1:0-4570 GCA_046708665.1 Candidatus Zixiibacteriota bacterium
CCTTATCTCGGTGTCCGTCATACCGGGGGAAGACCACACCTCGAAAGTCCCGCACTTGCGAAGGGGAGACCGAGCCGAGGTATTTCTTGCATTGGAATAAAACCTTGAAACTGACCAACTGATTCACTCGCAATAAACCAATACCATCAATGCCTCCATCACCGGTTCTGCCAGTGACGGTGACGTCTTGAAAACCAGACTCTCTGAGTACCCGCTGGCAAAACCGCTCAAATCCGGGCGCCGACAAACCAGTGAAGATTTCTGTGAGACGGGCGCGATGATCCGAATTAGGTGACTCTGGCTCCGGCGCGATTTCCTCCTCGGACGACTCATCATCGTCGACCGCATCTGTCTTCCCCTTAGTGGACAGCATCGCATGAGTATTCTTGAACAATTCGACCCACTCCGCCGAGGTCTTGTTCACAGTGCGCCCGGTCTCTGTCAAGGTCCAAACTCCCCGCCGCGATGAATCAATGAATCCGGTCGTAGCCAAATAGAAGCGCGCGAATGCGACTTGGTTGTCATATCGCGTCCTACCATTTGAAGTAACCTCGGCCCTCTCTTCTGCTGACACTTGCGCGATTTGTGCGACCATGTCACAGACCTCCGCCGGACGTGCAGAACCGCCCAGTCGGCGTAAGGCGTCAAGCACTAGCGGGAAGTATCGTACAAACTTGGGTCCAGAATTTTCACGAGGCTTTTTCATCGTATCCTTCTTGAAGTGATCGTTAGGATTCATAGTACAAATCACGCATCCAAGAACACTTCAAACCCCAAACTATTCTCACACTGAACCAATTTCCAAAGAAAAACCCCGCCCCCGCTACTGCAGGGCGGGGACCTTAAATTACTCACGGCCCTTCAATCCAACTCAGGGTGAACCCTTCGGCTTTACTCAGGGTGAACCCTTCGACAGGCTCAGGATACGCGGCGATCTACTCTCCCCCCCGTTTGCGCAGGCAGTACCATCGACGCTGTGGGGGCTTAACTACCGAGTTTGGAAAGGGTTATGGAGTTTCTGTGGTGAGAAGGCGCTCAAGTTGACTAATCAATGGTGGTAGGTCATCCGTGATTACATCCCACAAGACATCGTAGTCGATTTGGTCGTACGCGTGGATCAATCGATTCCTGATCCCGATGATCTGGGGCCACGGAATTCCGGATGCCTTTCCCCTCGCTTCCGGGCTCACGCGGTTTGCTGCCTCGCCGATCATGGCCAGAAGACTAACGAGCGCAAGCTGGAGTTTGCGATCTCGATGCATATCATCACGGTGAAGCCCACGGCACATTTCCACGGCTTCACGCGAATGCCCGAGCATGTCCTGCAGACGACCGCGATCATCGCGAAGAGTCATAGACGACCTCTGCGCTGCTGAGCACTTCGTCGCGGAACCGCTTTCCGAGAAACCCTGGAGTGTTCAAATCCACCTTGCGTCCAAGGATCTGCTCAAGTTCTCGGTCCATTCCAAAGAATCGCAGTCCCGGTGTCTTGCCTTCAAACTCAACAAGGACATCGACGTCGCTTTCTGCGGAAAAGTCGTCGCGGATTACCGATCCAAAGAACGCAAATTTGCGGACTCCGTAGCGCCGACAGAATTCAGCGATCTTGTACATATCGTATGGGATTCTCACCATCCTGAAGCCTCGCACTTCAATTATCGCCAATTATACAACCACCGCCACATGAAAAACCCCCGCCCCGCTACTGCGGGACGGGGGCTTCAAATAACTCCCGGCGGCGATCTACTCTCCCACCCCTTTGCGGAGGCAGTACCATCGACGCTGAGGGGCTTAACTGCCGAGTTCGGAATGGGATCGGGTGTTTCCCCCTCGCCAAAGCCACCGGAAACTTGTTGCGTTACGGCTCTCTCCCAACCCTCTCCACTCAGGAGAGGACACGAAGAGCGTGTCCGCACGCTGACAACATCATACTGGAAGTGAATACTAAATGATTTTCTCAAAGATGAGCTTGCGCTCACCCGCATTCTTGCCGAGAGGCAAGTTTGCGTACTCTTCGCTTGCGCGAAGAGGTAAGGCGATTGAGCCGAATCAAGTCACCCAAGGATTAACTTCCTTGGGAAATTTTAATCGGTCAAGTCGCACGGCCGATTAGTATCGCTCGGCTGAATCCATCACTGGACTTACACCTGCGACCTATCAACCCGGTAGTCTACCGGGGGCCTTTAGACTCAAAGAGTGTGAAATCTAGTCTTGGGGTGGGCTTAGCACTTAGATGCATTCAGCGCTTATCCCTGCCAGACGCGGCTACCCGGCTATGCCGTTGGCACAACAACCGGTGCACCGGAGGTCTGTCCATTCCGGTCCTCTCGTACTAAGAACAGCTCCCCTCAAATTTCCTACGCCCGTATCAGATAGGGACCGAACTGTCTCACGACGTTCTAAACCCAGCTCACGTACCGCTTTAATCGGCGAACAGCCGAACCCTTGGAACCTTCTCCAGCTCCAGGATGCGATGAGCCGACATCGAGGTGCCAAACCTCCTCGTCGATGTGAACTCTCGGAGGAGATAAGCCTGTTATCCCCGGAGTACCTTTTGTCCGATGAGTGACGGCGCTTCCACGTGCAACCGCCAGATCACTAAGTCCTGCTTTCGCACCTGCTCGTCTTGTAGGACTCGCAGTCAAGCTCCCTTATGCCTTTGCGCTCTACGGCTGATTACCAAACAGCCTGAGGGAACCTTAGAACGCCTCCGTTACTGTTTAGGAGGCAACCGCCCCAGTCAAACTGCCCGCCTGACACGGTCCCCGGGCCGGATTCACGGCCCTGGGTTAGAATTCCAATGAAACAAGGGTGGTATTTCAACGACGACTCCACCGAATCTAGCGACCCGGTCTCAAAGTCTCCCACCTATGCTACACATGCCACATCAAAACACAATGTCAGGTTACAGTAAAGGTTCACGGGGTCTTTCCGTCCCGATACGGGAAAGCGGCATCTTCACCGCTGCTACAGTTTCGCCGAGCCCCATGTTGAGACAGCGCCCAAGTTGTTACACCATTCGTGCAGGTCGGAATTTACCCGACAAGGAATTTCGCTACCTTAGGCATTTTTGTTACTCACCTCGCGCGATCCCGCAAGCGATGCAAATGATGCACCGTTACAAAACCACGTTCGATGGGTCCGGACGTTTCCGCCGGACTCTGCATGTCGCCATGCAGGTCGGACTATATCATGACGCGATTGCTCGCATCTCCGGCATATAGTCTCTGAGGATTTCCTCGGTCATATTCAAATCAACCTTGGATCTTTCCTGCTGGTTGTCCGCACGTCACATATTGTCACGCAATCTTGCGATCGCGTAATGGACGATACTCGGATGTTCTAGCATTTAGCCGGATTTTACAACGGCCCTTGGTTGGGTTCTGCTTGGGCAGAACGCTTTAGATAACGAATCAGGAGTGGGGACGTGTTTGAACCGTTATAGTTACGGCCGCCGTTTACTGGGGCTTCGATTCGCAGCTTCGCCTTGCGGCTGACCGCTCCTCTTAACCTTCCAGCACCGGGCAGGTGTCAGTCCGTATACGTCGCCTTCTTAGGCTTCGCACAGACATGTGTTTTTAGTAAACAGTCACCCAGGCCACTTTACTGTGACTCTCCGAAGAGAGTACCCCTTCTCCCGAAGTTACGGGGTCATTTTGCCTAGTTCCTTAACATGGGTTCTCTCGAGCACCTTAGGATTCTCTCCTCACCCACCTGTGTCGGTTTACGGTACGGGCTCCTACTAGATTAAGCTTAGAGGTTTTTCTCGGCAGCATGATTAGGGTCGGTTTGTGAGATTGCTCTCTCCCCATCACTCTTCGGTGTATGGGACGGCGGATTTGCCTACCATCCCCACCTACAAGTTTGGACCCGGACATCCAACACCGGGCCGACCTTTCACTTCTGCGTCACCCCATCGCTCTAATAAGAGGTACAGGAATATTAACCTGTTTGCCATCGCCTACGCCTTTCGGCCTCGGCTTAGGTCCCGACTAACCCTGAGCGGATTAACCTTCCTCAGGAACCCTTAGGTTTTCGGTGGACGGGTTTCTCGCCCGTCTTATCGCTACTCGTTCCGGCATCATCTCTTCCCAACGCTCCACTCGTGGTCACCCACGGGCTTCACCGCATTGGCAATGCTCCCCTACCACTCGTCCCTTGCGGGCGAGTCCGCAGCTTCGGCGGTACGCTTAGTCCCGGCAATTATCGGCGCAGGATCACTAGACTAGTGAGCTATTACGCACTCTTTAAATGATGGCTGCTTCTAAGCCAACATCCTAGCTGTTTTAGTAGTCCTACATCCTTAGTCACTTAGCGTACTCTTCGGGGCCTTAGCTGGCGGTCTGGGTTGTTTCCCTCTCGGACGCGAAGCTTATCCCTCGCGCCCTGACTCCCGAGAAACGATACCACGGCATTCGGAGTTTGATTGGGGTCGGTAAGCTTGTAGGCCCCCTAACCCATTCAGTGCTCTACCTCCGTGGCTCTATTACTCGAGGCTAGCCCAAAAGCTATTTCGGGGAGAACCAGCTATCGCCGAGTTTGATTGGCCTTTCACCCCTAGGTACAGTTC
>JBKKDE010000161.1:0-7518 GCA_046708665.1 Candidatus Zixiibacteriota bacterium
TAGTGGGCGTGCTCATGCTGCTGCTTGAAGGCAGTTTCTGGGGCGTTATTCTGGCGCTCCTGCTGATCACAATTCATCGATATTCCGTAAATCTCCTCGACCAAACCCGCGTACGATCCTCCGAAGCCGAGGATTGGACACGCGTACGTGCCATGACGACAATCAGCTGCTTCTTGCTTCCCATTTACGTCTATCTCACGCGAAACTGACGCCGCCGCCCGGTTTAGCAGTCCAGTTGTCCTCCGACGAAGCGCCCGGGACATCCCACGTACTGCGCCTCGGTCGGCCCTTGTATCTTGAATTCACGTCATCATTGTTCACCCGACCGGGAGAGGCTGTGTCGGCCCTAACGCTTTTAGCCTGTGCTTCAGATGAGTCACCCGGTCGGTTGCGCATCCTAACCATCGAATGGTATCTGAGGCGGTCTAGTTGGTTGGATCAGCCTTCATTGACAAGGTGGATGGGGATATCGCAATCAGCATTTACGTCAGTTTCCAAGAAGGGAGCCGTATGAGTGACACGCGATTGTGTGTTGGCGTGGATGTGGCAAATGACACCTTGGCCGTGCATGCTCGTACGCGCGATACAGAGGCGTTGGGTTCGCGCACGTTCGAGAACCGCCGCGCTGGATTTGCCCAGTTGGTGCGCTGGGTGCGCCAGCTGGCCGCGCGCTCGGGCTGCGATACCATCCACGTTGGGATGGAGGCCACCGGCGTGTATTGGGAGAATCTGGCAGAGTATCTGCACCTCGCCGAGGGCATCGCCGTTAGTGTGACCAATCCAGCGCAGATCAAATTTGCCACACGTGCCAACGCTGTTCGCACCAAAACGGACCAGGTGGACGCTCAGGAGATCGCTCGCTTTGTGGCGGAGAAGTCCCCGACGACTTGGGTACCGGATACTCAAGCCATCATCCATTTGAGAGCGTTGGTCAATCGCATCGAACAACTCAAGCTCATGCAGACCCAGGAGCGCAATCGCCGCCACGCGGTCACGCGTAGTGCGGCAGCCGCTCCCGATGTGCTCGCGTCAATCAGCGAGTCGCTGCGAGCCATTCGGCAACAAGTCAATGCCCTGCAGAAGCACCTCCACGCCCATCTGCAGGAGCACCCCGAGCTCCGAGAGCAAATTGATCTGCTACAAACGATTGATGGGATCGGCGAATGGACTGCCGCGCGCCTGATCGCTGACGCGGGTCGTGCGTTGGTTGAACGCGATGGCCGACAATTGACGGCTCACGCCGGGCTGGCCCCGGGAAAACGTGAATCTGGCACGTCGGTGAAGGGGCATGTCCACATCGTCAAGATCGGACGCGCCGGTCTGCGCTTGGCGCTCTACATGCCAGCGCTAGTCGGCAAAAAGTACAATCCTGTTCTGCGAGCTCTATACAATCGAATCCGTGCCAAGGGCAGGCCGGCGAAGGTGGCATTGATCGCCTGTATGAGAAAATTGCTCCACATCGTTCATGGAGTACTCAAAACCAAAACACCATTTAACCCAGCGCTCCATCTCACAAGCTCTTGACAGAGCAAGATGGTATCTGAAGCCATGTCCCGCCCCAGATAAACCCAGAACTCGCGAATCATCAGGGAGTCCCGCCAGGCATTGTGCATACGGTCCCACAACTGACGTCCCGTTCCACGAAACACATGCACCAGCGCGCTGTCCAGTGTCGCCACTTTCGACGAAAGAATTATCTGCATGCCCACGGCGGAGTCGGCGTCGCCGATCCCTGCCATCTCAACGAAGGCCCCTGTCACCATCGCCTGACGCGAACTGTCCCCGGAGAACTTGGTTCCCGCCTGCAGATTCGAGTAGAGCCGTGTCGATGCCGCCGCCTGCGGCAACGCTTGGGCAGTGGTCGTGATGACGGAATCGCCAAAGGAGGCGGTTATGTTGAACTCATCGAATGGATAGGCGAGATTGACTCCCGGAATCGAAGCAAACTGCCCGATTGCATCACGATTGAGTATGGCCTTGGCTTTTGTCGTATCAACCGTGCCCTCTTCACGAGCAGGGTAGACCTGCAGTGTTGAGAAGAGCCCCAACGTCTCGAATTGATCCGCTACATTGCGTTGCATGCCGACACCAAACGATAGCATCGAGATGAATGTCGCAATCGCGATGACCACTCCTGAAATGGTCAGGATCGATCGCAGCTTCATGCGCCACAGGTTGCCAGCGGCATTGTTGATGATATCGCGCAGAGTCATGTCACCACTCCTGTCGGGCGCTCATCAATAACCTTGCCGTACTCCATTCGGACAATGCGATGGGCATGCGACTCCGCCATGGCGAGATCATGCGTGGCGACAATCACGGTCAACCCTTCACGGTTGAGCCGTGCGAGCAATTCGGCGATGTGCGCGGCGTTCTCACGATCCAAGTTGCCGGTGGGCTCATCGGCCAGGAGCAGATCAGGAGTCTTGACCAGTGCCCGGGCGATCGCAACCCTCTGTTGCTCCCCACCAGACAAGTCAGAGGGGCGGTGATCGAGACGGTCCCCTAACCCCAGTTGCGTGAGCATATCGCCAGCCCGTTTACGTCGATCATGTGGCGACGTGTCATTGAAGTACATCGCCATCTCGACATTGCGCAGAGCCGTGTGATGCGGGATTAAGTTGAAGGATTGGAATATCATGCCGATACGTTCGGCGCGGTAACGCGACAAGCCCCGCCGTCCCAGTGAGCCCAGTGCCACCCCATCCACGCTGATGCCCCCGGACGTCGGCGTATCAAGCCCGGCCACCAGATTCAGTAAAGTTGATTTGTCCGACCCGGAGGCCCCAACCAATGCGAGAAACTCGCCGCGTCCCATGGACAGCGAAACGCCATCCAAGGCCCGTACCTCGGACGCTCCACGTCGATAGTGGCGGTGCAGGTCGGATGTGGTAATCCATGTCATCGGGTGTAATCTCCGGCACATTAGACGATGCCGCACCACGAAAGTTCGAGGTCAATGAAAGGATGGTCCCGAAGAATTCGGGACTCAATTGGAGGAAGATTCACGCTCGAGCAGCTTGCGCTTACGTTCAATCCCCCAACGGTACCCGCGCATGGATTTATCTTTTCCGATCGCCCGATGGCACGGCACAACGACTGCCACATGATTAAGCGCGCAGGCCCGGCCCACCGCCCGCGCCGCACCAGGGCGCCCGATGATCTCCGCGATTTCGCCATACGTCCTGGTTTTTCCGACTGGGATGCGCCTAAGCGCATTCCACACTCGCATTTCAAAGGCCGTGCCGCGCAAATCGAGAGGGAGCTTTACGACCCGCTCCGGTGTTTCGACCAGACTGACGACCTTTTTCACCAAATCGCTCATGATCGGATCGCGCGATGCGATCCTCGCATTCGCATATGCGTCCCTCAGGCGCTTCGCCAGCGACTCCGCATCGTCACCAAGCCACACTTCGCAAATGCCCTTGGCCGTCGCTGCGACAAGCACGAAACCTAGACTACATCGACGCACGATGAACCGGATCGACTCATTGGCGCCGCCAGCGCCAACCTTGCTCGGCTTCATGCCGAGACGGCCGGCGGTTGCCTCATAGAAACGCCCGTTGGAACTGAACCCGGCATCATAAATCGCGCTGGTCACGGAATCCCCGCCGCGCAAAGACTGCTTCGCCTTCTCGACCATGACTTGTGCGCGAAACTGCCGCGGCGTGATGCCAAGGGCGCGTCGAAACAAACGATGGAAATGGAACACACTTAGCTTGGTTACTCTCGACAACTGTTCGAGAGTCGGCATCGTCTCCGATTTGCGAATGAGGGAGGCCGCCTCCGCGATGGCATCTGCGTGACGTTGCCCATACGCTTCATCTTCCGGCTTACAACGCAAGCATGCGCGATACCCCGCGCGTCGCGCCTCTATAGTTGAATTGTAAAACTCAACCCGATCCCGGCGTGGACGTTTTGCCGGGCACGTTGGGCGACAGAAGATGCCAGTGCTCGTCACTGCAAGTACGAAGGCACCCTCAGCGAGCGGATCACGTTGCTCGACCGCGCGCCAACGTGCCTTCGGAGTGTCATAGTTATTCACGGCTTTGGATTTCATCGCTTATCCTCCATACGACGCTCGACACGCAAATCATAACAACCGGCGCTGGAGTCCCGCACGTGGACATAGTCTACTTCGGGCTGCGAGAGTACGCGGGCCAGGGCCAGATCGACCTGTCCGTCATTAATATAGTACTGCACCAGCAAGCGACGCCCACTCGCGTAGCCATTGAGCGTAAGCGAGTGCGCACGCAAGTCATCGGGAAACCCGGACATCTCGTCATACCTTGTGCATTCTGCTGCGTGGATAAAGACCGGGCCGGGGAGAGGCAGATTTTCGATCCTATGGAATGGATCCAGCGTGAAAAGTATCCGCTCCTCTTTGCCAATCTCAAAGACCTTGAGGCACAACCGGCAGGGGCCGTAGCCGGACGCGATCTCCCGGTGCGCCGGATGACCGTAGCCGGGCGACTTCATCGTGTGCCGGACCCGGTCGGCGGTTTCTTGTGGAATTGCAATGAACTTGTATTCGGACATATCTCTCCTTTGACCAGGTGTCCGCTGTCAAGATCGTCCTCTCGCCATGCCACCACACTCCGCCGCTTGCTCTCAAAGCAAAATAGAATAGGGCCTATGGGTCCCATAGGTCCTATTCTTTCTTGTTAACGTTCGTGCATTTGGCCCCGTCCTTTGTCCCATGAGCCCAAAACTCACTCACATCTTAGTTACGGCTGTCCTGACTGTTACCGCGATCTCCTGCACTCAGGGGGTCGACTATGTTCCAGATAATCATCCGGCCTTCTTTGTCGATGCCGATGGGTCCAACGAGACCACGGTCCGCGACACACTGCGCAACCGGTATCCCCATCTGAAGTTGTCTGATGGCCAGATGACTCTCAACGACCGTTGCCCGGTTCGTAAAGTCGGCCTGAATCGCCGACTGCCCGTGCTCTTTGTCAATGCACGCCCGATCGGCTTCTGTTGAACGCCCTGCCCCACGGTCTTCGTGCAAGACCCTGAAGTGTATATCCAGCAGCTTGGTCTGAATGTGCCCTGCATCATGTCGCCCGAACGCAACGCGATCCTCGATTCGACGCACCGTACGTTTATTGGCTACGAGTCATACTTCTTCTCCGATCTCGATGCCAAAGCGCGATTCGATCGGTCGCCCGAAGAGTATTGCGGCCCACTGACCGATCCGGTGTCGCTCAGGCACTTCAATCCCAAGCCGGAGTCACCGCGTTTGACCCACAATGACAGGTTGTATATTTTCGCGACCGATTCGACTCAGCAAGTTTTCGCCATGATGCCGGGGATGTATCAGTACCCGGAACACAAGATGCTTCCGGCGGACCCATCAACTGCTTTGCCGTAACCGTGGATTGCGAGGAATAAATCGCACTCTCGACTGTATACGGTTAGATCGAGCAGGGGAGAAACTGGTGAAACGCACGTCGCGAAGCATTACCACAGTGATTGTACTGGTGAGTTTCACCGGCTGCACGACGTGGACTGCCACTCAAGCGCCGCTTCGCGATCTTGACGGGAAGAAAGTGCGCGTGACGACTCATGATGATGCGATGCATGAGGGGTTGCTCATGCACCCCGATACCCTTGGATCAAGAATCTTGATTCGGGGCAGCGACCCGTCTATTCTTCTGATCGTCGATTCGTCCGAGGTGGTGAAAATAGAGACTCGCAAGGCACAGTCCGGCCGCACTGCCGGGCTTGTCCTTCTCGGAGTCGGGATCGCCGCCACAATCGCTTTGGTTTATATCATCTCCGTCTTTAACGACCCGGAATACTAAACCACCACTTCCGAAAACCCCAATTCCACCTTGACTTAGGATCGTCTCCCGTTCCATATTCGCTGCTCGTTTTAGGCGGAGATTGCGAAATGGTTCACAAACTCGCAGTCTGCCACTAAGACGGTGTGAGGCCGACTGTTGAAGTTCGACTCACCCGAAAAAACAGGGCGGTGGTTGCGCCCGATCGGGTTTCTCACAGCGATCCCATTCGTCCTGCTCTTCGGTCCGCTGATCGGATATTTCATCGGCGACTGGTTGGACGGGAAGTTGGATACGGCCCCCTGGTTGATGACCATTTTCATCATCCTCGGGTTTGTGGCGGCAGGACGCGAAGTCTGGGGATTGATCAGGCGCGCGTCGCGCGAAACCGACGACAAAAAGCGATAAAATGAGTCTCGAATTCCTCACGCGAATTTGGAAGTCCACGCTGGTCGTCGGCGGGATCGTCTTTGCCTTCACCGCGGTCTACTTCGATATGCAGTTTGCGTTGGGGCTACTTGTTGGTTGCCTCTGGGGTGTCGCAAACTTCATCGCGCTGACCGCCGTCCTGACTGCTTTCGTGAAACCCGGGCAGGTGAATCGCAACAAGGCACTCATACTCGCTGCAATCAAATTCCCCGTCATCTATGGCCTCGGCTTTCTCATTTTGTACAGCAAGTGGTTTGAACCCACATCACTGCTTGTAGGATTCTCTTTGCTCTTCATGGTGACACTGCTCAAAGCACTCGGACGTTCCTATCTCAAATTGGACGACAAGCGTGACGAGTCGGGTAAAGGGACGCTTAACAAACGAATGGATATGGCGCCGCAGTCATGATCTACAATCTTCCCGCAGTTCTTTATCCAATGCTCGCCACTGCGACGGAACACGCCGCCGGTGAGGGCGCCGCCGAGCCAGCCGGTGCGCCGCTCCTTCCAAACATCATTACCATCGTCTCATCGCGGATGCACGGCAGTCCGCTTGGCGAGTTCCTGCATCACTTCGAGAACGTCATCTACTCACTGCTCGTTGCCATCATCATTTCGGTGATTGCCTGGCGCGCCTCACGCAACCCCAAGATGATCCCGGGGCGTCTACAGAATTTCTTCGAGATGGTGGTGAGCGGCCTCGACCAGTTTTTCACGGGTATTCTAGGTGATCAAGCGCGCCGCTACACTCCGTTCCTTGGCACATTGTTTATCTATATATGGTGTCTCAACCTTTTCGGGCTAATTCCGGGAATGATGTCGCCGACCGGCGGCCCGAACGGAATCAACACCACCATCGCACTCGCGCTGTGCGTGTTCGTCTATGTTCAATATGCGGGACTCAGAAAGCTCGGAGTGGGAGGGTACTTCGACCATCTGATGGGTTCGCCGCGCGACGTGATTTCGTGGATTTTGGTCCCTCTCAACCTGCCCATTCACATTATCGGCGAACTGGCCAAGCCGCTGTCTCTCTCGCTTCGTCTCTTCGGCAACATCACCGGCGAAGACGTTTTGCTTGCGGCATTCCTTGGTCTCGGTGTGGCAGCCACGGCATTTCTGCACTCGCCGATTGGCATTCCGCTGCACTTGCCGTTCATGTTTCTGGCGCTCTTGACGGGTACGATTCAGGCGTTGGTCTTCACGCTCCTCTCCTCAGTCTATTTCTCGATTATGATATCTTATAACGACTATAATCAATAAAGTTGAATTTATAAATTCTTTTAACTAATAACAAGAAACT
>JBKKDE010000162.1:0-11103 GCA_046708665.1 Candidatus Zixiibacteriota bacterium
CACCGGCGCGCCGTGCGGATTGCCGCTTTCCTCGAAATACAGGCGATGCCTGCCGTCGAGTTCCAGCATGTCGGCGTTGTATGGTGCGAGTTCGGGGTAGAGCGCGGTGCGGGGGGCGTTGATGTCCATGTTCAGCGCAATAACGGGGCTCAAAGCGAGACTCAAACAGGGCTCGCAACATACCACAGCCGCGGCAGCGGCGGCGAACCGCTACGGTATAATCCCGCTCCCATATTGCCACGGCGCCGCGGTCGGAATTTCCGGCAGGCGGTTACACAAAATGCCTGACGAGCAGTTACGCAAAGCAGCCCTCGAATATCACCGCTTGCCGGTGCCCGGCAAGATTTCTGTTACGCCGACCAAGGGTCTGATCAACCAGCGCGATCTCTCGCTGGCTTACACGCCCGGCGTGGCCAAGGTATGCGAGGAAATTGCCGCCCGGCCTGGCGATGCCAGTCTCTACACCGCGCGCGGTAATCTGGTCGCAGTGATAACCAATGGCACTGCCGTACTTGGTCTCGGGCACATCGGCGCCCTCGCCGGCAAACCGGTCATGGAAGGCAAGGGCGTCCTGTTCAAGAGGTTTGCCGATATTGATGTCTTTGACATCGAACTCAACGAACTCGACCCGGTCAAACTGGTCGAAATCGTGCGCGCTATGGAGCCGACTTTCGGCGGCATCAATCTCGAGGATATCAAGGCACCAGAGTGCTTTTACATCGAAGAACAGCTCAAGGCCACGATGTCAATCCCGGTGTTCCATGATGACCAACACGGCACAGCGATCATCTCTGGTGCGGCGCTGCTCAACGCCTGCGAGGTCGCTGAGAAGGACATCAGCAAGATCAAGGTCCTATTTAACGGCGCCGGTGCGGCAGGAATAGCGTGTGCCGCACATTATGTAAAACTCGGGGTACGACTTGAAAATATCGCCCTCTGCGACTCGGCCGGCGTGGTCTACAAGGGCCGTAAGAATGGCATGAATCCTTACAAGGAACGGTTCGCTTCGACGACCACAGCGCGCACGCTGGAAGAGGCTTTCGAAGGCGCCGATGTCTTCTGCGGCTGCTCAGTCGCCAACACAGTCACGCCTCAGATGATCCGCAAAATGGCCAAGAATCCCATCGTTTTTGCCATGGCCAATCCGGATCCTGAAATCACGTACCCGGATGCCAAGGCCGCGCGGTCAGACGTGATCATGGCCACCGGGCGTTCCGACTATCCCAACCAGGTGAATAACGTCCTCGGCTTCCCCTTCATTTTCCGTGGCGCCTTGGATGTTCACGCCAGCGCAATTAATGACGACATGAAAGTCGCAGCCACGCATGCGCTCGCGGACTTGGCGAAGCAGCCAGTTCCAGAGTCTGTATTGGCAGCGTACGGTGCCACCGACATGTCGTTCGGACGCGATTACATTATCCCGAAGCCGTTCGATCATCGTGTGCTGCTGTGGGAAGCACGTGCAGTTGCCGAAGCTGCCATGAAGTCGGGAGTCGCGGGCAAGATGATTGACCCCGATCAATACACCTACGAGCTCGAGGCACGTTTGGGCCGTTCGCGCGCCATCATGCGCGATGTCATCAATCGCGCGCGCACCGATCGCAAGCGCATCGTGTTCCCCGAAGGCACCGCACCAAAGATCCTCCATGCGACCCGGCGCATACGCGAAGAACAGATCTGCGAGCCAATTCTCATCGGCGACCCTGTCAAAATTGCCGCTGTCGCCGAAGAAGCCAGTATCGATCTCACGGGAGTCGAAATCATTGATCCCTTAACATCCCCGCTGCGCGAGGAATTCGTCGAGCAGTTCCATCAGATGCGCTCCCGCAAAGGCGTTACAGTTCGCGATGCCCAGCGGCTCTTGCGCGATCCTCACTACTTCGGCTTGATGATGGTACGGAGCGGAAAGGCCGACGGGCTGGTTGATGGCGCCACGAAGCACTATCCCGATGTCCTGCGTCCTTGCCTGCAGGTCTTCCCGCGCCATGCCACCTCGCGTGAGATCTGCGGAATGACGATGGTCATTTGGCCAAACGACATCATGTTCTTCGCCGATACGACCGTGCACATTGATCCGACCTCAGAACAACTTGCTGAGATAACATTGGAGTGCGCTCGCGAAGTACTTCGGTTCGGTATAGAGCCGAAGGCCGCACTCTTATCATTCTCAAACTTCGGCTCGGTGGATCACCCGTTCACGCGCAAGGTGCGAGAGGCAGCCGCGCTGATCAAGGAACGCGACCCACTTCTCATTGTTGATGGAGAGATGCAGGCCGACACTGCCGTAACTCCGCAAATTCTGAATGAAACCTATCCGTTTTCGAAGCTGAAAGAGAAAGCCAATCTCTTGATCTTCCCCGATCTGCAGTCGGGCAATATCGCCTACAAACTGATCCAACGCCTCGGCGGCGCCGAGATCATCGGCCCGTTGCTTGTCGGCATGGAGAAGCCAGTGCAAGTGCTTCAGGTGGGCTCATACACCGTGCGTGATATCATGCACCTGGCTGCGGTCACGGTAGTCACGGCACAAGGACGGATGCAAACCGAGCTGTTCCGACCCTCCGCTCCTGGCGGCACACTCGCGGCCCTAACTGCAAAGAACTGACGAGCGAGCACCTCACACACAACCGCCCCGTTCAAAAGTCATGAACGGGGCGATTTCGATTCTGCCGGCAACCCTCGATTATTCGATTGGGGATGGTCGCTCATACCGGCGAAGGCAATCCTCGACACGCGACCGGATTGCGGTGACCGCGAATGGTTTGGCAAGAATGTCAGTGCAGCCCAACGCCCGGCAACGCCGCTCGTTTTCGAGGGATGGAAAACCCGTCAGAACTAGGACATCCGTCGTTGGGTTGGCTTTCTTGGCCGTGACTAGAACAGAGAAGCCATCGACCAGCGGCATCATGAGGTCGGTGATGACCATCTGGAACTGACTGCCCCCAAGAATTTGTACTGCCTCGACGCCATTCTTCACTGTAGTGACTTCATATCCTTCAAGCAGTTGCGCCAGAATATCTCGCAACAATGGCTCGTCATCAACGATGAGGATCGCGTATCGCGTTCCACACTTTGCTCTTTGGTGGGTCTCAGGTGCTGCTGGCATCGAATGCGTTCTCCTTGTCCGTCCCGTTGGTGTTAACTGGCGATTTCCCCGTCTGTCTTACGACTCTCTCAGATTCAGGGAAGCTCAGCGTGAACGCAGTTCCTTCGCCGGCCACCGACTCCACAGAGATAGTGCCGCCCATATCCTTAACAAGTCCGTACGTGACGGACAACCCCAGCCCTGTCCCCTGACCGATTTCCTTGGTCGTGAAGAAGGGTTCAAAAATCTTATCAAGGTTCTCCGGTGCTATGCCTTCGCCCGTGTCACTCAGGCGAATGCGTACCCACCCATCGGCCGCACTCGTCAGGATACCGATTCGCCCATTGTCCGCCCGTATCGCCTGCAATGAGTTAATGAGTATGTTGGTAAACACCTGTTGCAGCTTGCCGGCATGACCGCGGATCGGCGGGATGTTCTCTCCCAACTGCGTGTCCAGCGAAACACGCGATGACACCAACTGATGCGACAGGAATGACACAGTCTCACGCATGACGGCGTTGACGTCGACTGTTTCGGATTCCTCTCGGGTCGATGAACGTGCAAATCGGAGCAGGTTCTGAACGATTTGCTTGCAGCGTTGACCCTGCTTTTCCATGTTTTCAACGTATCCGAGGAACCGCGCGATTTCTGTCGGCGGTATGCCTGTCTGTTGCCGTGCCCGGATGTGCTCCGAGGCGAGTTGTGCGTAGCCCATTATCCCTGCAAGCGGGTTGTTGATCTCGTGCGCCACACCGGCAGCCAGTTGACCCACAGCCGCCATTTTCCCGGCCTGCACGAGCTGCTGTTGGGTGTCCTTCAGCTCGGCCACGAGATCTTCCAGAAGCTCCTTTTCGACCAATGCCTTGCGCGACGCTTTCAGGTCCGCAGTCATTGTATTGAACGATGCCGCCAGATCGCCGACTTCATCGTTGCGTACGGGCGTGGTTACTTTGACGTCATAGTCACCGCCTGCAACCCGACCTGTCGCTACTACCAACTCGTTGATCGGTCGGATGCTGATTCGCACCATGACGGAGGTGATCAACGTGGCGATAAGAATGGCAAGGAGTGTTGTACCCAGCATCGTCTGTTGAATATGCCCGATCGCCTCTTCGATATACCGGGTTGTCATGCCGGTCTGAGCATATCCAATGATGCGCCATGTCGATCGCGGACTGCTCGGCTCGTTTCCCGCCATGTCATACATCCCGATCTCAACGTCCGTTTCGCGATGCTCTTCCGAAATCGTGATCGGTGCTTGGAAGTGCACGATGCCTTCACCGTTGTCGTGCGACTCTGACAGTGGGGCGGTGCCTCCGTATTGGGATGGCGATCTCAGGTCACGCGGCCGATACTCCGGAACACCTTGCCCCGTACGATGCCGGCTGTTAATGACTGTGCCGGATGGCTCGACAATGCGCGCGTACAGCACTTCCTTCTCCGCCATGATTCCGTCGAGGAGGTCGGTCAGACTGGTCGTGTCTGTAATGAGCGTCGCGTAGCTTGCGTTGTGCGCCAGACTGTTTGTAGCAATCCGTCCGCGCATCAACAATTCATCACGAATGGCATCTCCGCTATAGTACAGTGAGACAGTCATGAGCGAAAAGGCGAGCGCCACCATCAAGACTGAAATGGCCGCAATCGCTTTTATTTGAACTGACAGTCTCATAATTCGTGTCACCGTGGCCGCCTAGAACGTGACGGCGTTGGAATCCTTCAGGACTTTGGGGTCCATTTGTATGCGCACATGCTCCATGATCTTGAGATTCAATGACCGCGTAAATGTCCGTGGAATCGTAAACGGTAACTGCTGCGGCTTTTGCCCGGCGAGAACGCGAACAGCGAGTTCCGCCGATTGCCGGCCGATATCTGTGTAGTTGCAGTCCAACGACATCAACGCTCCGGCCTTCACGTAGGCCGATGACAACCCGATCACGGGTACACCGGACTTGATAAGCTCGAAGATGATAAAACGCGAAGACCGTGGCGTTAACACGGTCTCATCGGGGATCATCCAGAGCAATTCGATGGAATCCTTCAATGCGCGTACCGCATCCGGAACTTCGCCTTCCCCGTTCGCCCAGGCGACATGCGCTGAAAGCCCCTGCCCGCGACACAACGCCGCAGCAGAATCCGCGAGCGATTGGGTACGCGAAGGATCAGAAATTATGCCGATGTGCTTCAGAGTCGGGAATGCGCGCTTCAGTTCACCAACCTGAACATCCAGAGGTATCGAGAGCGTGGCACCAGTCATTTTCGAACGAATCCCGGGTGATGCCTCCTCGGGCGGGGTCAGCACCATCGAGTAAATCGTGGGCACGTGGTGCAAATGCTTCTGTGCCTCTTTCGCCGCCCGAGTCCCCAATGCAAGAATGAGGTCGGGAGCGGCTGAATGCACAGTGGCCATGAGCGCTTCATTGGCCGAATCACCGCGCTCGAGGACATAGGAAAGAGGAGTTATCTGGTGACCGGTCTCCGTCAGTTCATTGACGAATCCCTCAAGGGCTAGGTTGTATTCCGGAAGATCGAGACTCTTGATTACGGCGACGCGAGCTGAACCGCCACCGCCACTGAGGAGACGAGGTTCATGTGCTCCGGCGTCATCCGTACCACTCAGCGCGCACAGAACGAATAGCGCGCCACCAAGCACGCAATTCCTGCTTTGTCTCGCGATGTCGGTCCCGGTTGTCACCAATATGCTTTCGTTGACGCATCCCACCTGCGGGTACGAATTCCTCTGGTCCTGTCCGATGCTCTCGTCCTTGACTGCAGCCACGAAGCGTCGTCCTAGGATCCAGCTGTCAGTCAACGTGTAACACTAAAGCCATGTGCTAAAACCCGAACGTCAGAGTGAACAAGTGATTCCCGTCGAACACGCCAGCGTCTGCCCACGCATAGTCCAGCCTGGCTTCACGGTCACCAATTGGGAGCCGTAGACCGGCCCCGGCGGAGAATCCGTACATGTACTGATCGAGCGACGACGCGACATAGCCGCCGCGCAAGAACAACTGGTTGGAGAACGCCCACTCCGAGCCAACACGATATTCGTCTTCGGTAAAGTTGTTGGATTGAAATGACCCCGACAGCCGCAGTTGCTGGTTGTCGCGGGTCCACGCATCCCAGGCCACGCCGAATTGAATGAATGACGGAAGCTCGAACGATGCCGATTGCGTGCGTCCATCACGTCCACCGGCGCCATCTCCATCCTCGATCGGCTGATCAAAGTCGGGGCCGTCAAATTTCATCGATGGGCCGTAGTTTTTCACAACTACCCCGAGAGTCAATCCATCCCATGTCGGCCGGTAGGTGAAACCGAAGTCGAAGGCCACACCCTGTGCCGATTCGTTAAAAATTGTCTCGGAGATATACTGACCATTCAATCCGAGCGAGACTCGGTCGGTCAGAGCGCGTGCGTAGGAGGCACCAACGATCACGAATGACGCCGCCCAGGTCTCGCCTGTGCCTTCTGGCTGCGAGGTGGTGCGAACCATCTCGTCCGTGGTTGATAGCACAGTCGCCGTCAGGCCGATGACGCCCAAACCGCCGGCATTGTGCGCGAACGCGACTCGGTCGAGCCCGATGTCGGCGATGTACTGCCGGTGCGAGAAGCTGACCTCGCTGCCATCGACAGTGGTCGCACAGGCGGGGTTCCAAAACCACGCTTCGGTCCCCGTGCTCTGCGCCATCACCGATCCACCCATGGCCACGCCACGCGCCCCCATAGGGATCAAGAGTTCCAATGCACCGGCGGTGCCCAGGCGCCCATCACCACCTGCCACTGCCGATACTGGAACCAGCAATCCGGTAGTGACCACTAGGATTCGTATTAATCTCGACATTGCCGTCCTCCGTCCCTCGTTCGAGCACGATCGCGCTCACGCGCGGCCGATTAGAATTGCCGCAGACGCTCGCGGTCGATAAACAATGCCAACTTGCCAGTCTTCGGTTCCAGTCCGGGAGAGAGCACCCGGTAGATATAGACACCGCTGGCCGGCGGGAGCCCACCCTCTGTGAGCACATCCCAATGAATTTCTGAGTCCTGCAGATGCTCTTTCTTCAGAATCCGAATACGCTCGCCAACGAGATTGTATATCTCGACGGTTGCGTCGACAGGCGGAAGCCCGGCAAACTTGATGAGTCGATTCTGCTGATTCGGTTCCAGATCGGTTCCGTGCAGGTAGGGATTCGGAACCGCGAACACCCCGTTAAGCGCCGATTCCTCCTTCGCTTCTTCAGTTCCCGCTTTCAACGGCGAGAACTTGAAGCGATCGGAGGTCGTATTAAACTTGTTGACGAAGAACGAGAGCACCTGACCGGCTGCCAGTTCGCTATTGGAGTGCCCCTCGGCCACGGCCGGCCACCAGGCGTACAGAACATCAAACTCTTCAGCATTGCCGAAGATCGAACGAGAGGTGTAGTACTCCTGCTCGTTCTCTGAGTAGTCGCTATTAAGAATGAAGATGTACTCACGCCCGCCATCCGGCGCGTCGTCCGGCGGCAACCAATAGCTGTCCTCCGAGACAAGTGAGAACTGCTCGACGAAACAGACATTCAACTGACGGGGTGGATCGGCCGAAACATCCCACGCGGTGAATGGCAATGTGCCGTAACCGCCGTACATGTAATTCGGATCAGCACCACGAATGTATCGATATCCCTTTTGAGTCTCAGTCGGGGAAAACCGCAGTTCCACATCCACAAGTTGGGCTGGGTCGCAGATTGAGGATCCGAAGAAATAGCACCCCTCGTCGGCGCCACCTCCAAAGTAGTAACCGCCCCAATTCACGCCGGTCACCCACGAATTCGTGTCATTCCACTCGACCGTGCGAACTCCCGGGGTTGGCCCTGATACCTGCACCATCATGCCATCGACGATCGGATCGGTGTAGCTGCCATGCGACTGCTCCAGCTCGGATAGCAGTCGCGCGCCAGTGGTGAGATCGTCAAGGTTCCAGGTAAAGTCGGAATTAAACGTTACTTCGTACTCGTGACCCGTCACGCTCAGTGGATCGAGAATTTGGACAGCCACCTCGCCGTCACTCTCTCCGGCAACGTGGAGCGCTGTGTCCGCCAGACTGACCGCGGAGGAATTGGGAACCAAGGTCAACGTGTTGACACGGCTTTCAAGCACTTCGGTGAGATGACCGATGACGCTCATGCCGGCCACGTACTCTTCGACATTGTTCTCGTCATAGGAGTATGCGGTGACCGCGAAGTGGTAGGGGCGATGATTGACGAGCTCTTTACCCGTCAATTTGTCAGTTGTGATTGTAATGTGATTGCGAAGCCCGCCGTTCGTCCCATTCTGGACTAGAATGCGCTCGACCGCTCCCAATGTTGGATCGAACTCATCGCTGTAGATTCGGGTGATATCATTCTCGACATCATATATCGCGATCTTGTGCCACGGCCCAACCGAGGTTTCGCCTTGGTAAACATTGTATCCTTCCATGACGAACCGCTGACCCAGGACTTCGGATTCCTGGACATCGCCTTCGGACTGCGTGTCCCAAGTCAGGTCGACACGGTTGGCATGGGGCTGCGCCCACACCTGCGGCTGCGGGGGCGGGTACGGGATATCGAAATTCTGATCGAACACCGACTGCACTTGCTCGTCGATAGCCCGCAGTGCAGTGATCGATGACAAAGGATCGGAACCCTGCCCCACAAGCACGGCAACAACGACGCTTTGCGTATCTCCGGGGGCCATAGTGAATGGTCCCGACGACATCATGAAACGACGATCGCCTGAATTCACATCAAGCCACCCCTCGCCAGTCACAGGATTGCCGGAAACTTGATAGAAGGTGGGCTCACTTGTGACCGGATCGATGACTGGGTCGCCGGAGGGCAGATTTCCCCGCATGTAATTGTAGGTTTCTGTCGAATTCTGAGGGTCGGTACCGTTGACGTACTTGTTGAACGACGTCATCGGTAAATTGCGATAGCCGTGGACCCACTGCCCGAAGGCCCTTGCAGAGTCTCCGGGTGAAGGCACTAACGGCCCCTGCAGAAAATCGAACCCGACTGCTGGAGCTGTCCCGCCATACACATCGTCGGAGCCTTCGTTGTAGGCATATCCGAGTGACAACGCGGTATCACAGCCAACAAGATCATCACCCGCATCTCCAACGTCCGGATCGCTCCAGAGTGAGATGTAGGCATCTTCGAGCAGGTTGTCGCCCGCATTGATGATCTGGTATGCGATGTAGACTGTGTTTCCCAACGCACCACCGCGCTCATACCCGAAGACCCTCTGCTGTACCTGCACCCCTAACGGGAGTGTCGCACCCGCATTATTGTTATGCGCGGCTGGATTGGCATCGTTGTAGACCGAAAACAGTGTTTGGTCAGCGAGGATGTGAGGAATGCGGTAACCATCCGCATCAAGTGAATCCTCACCGTTGGCGTTTGTCACCACTGGCGCGCCATCAGCGTAGGGCCAGTTGGCATAGTCAGGGTTGCTGGCGTCATCGGTGCGACCAACCTTGTAGACGCGAAATCCTGAACGATCGGGTTGATGAGCACCGTCGACCATTGGGCCAGGGACGAACTCGGACGAATATTCGGCAATACTCACACGCGGCGAACCGTTGACTCGCGCCCCCATCCACAACCCGGGGGCTAAGACCACGGTATTATCTGTTCCACGCGGTAAGTAGCGCCCGTCATTCTTGCCGAAGTACCCCGATGGGTCGAAGGCAAACGACCCGATGTTCGACACGACCATCTGCAAGTTATTCACTCCTATAAAAGAGCGAACATCCGTGGCCGCGGGTTCAGGACGAACGGTCGCGCCCTTGGTCCACCGTCCGGCACTGACATCATCTGCTGTTGAAACTGCCAGCGTAATCAGAATGGCAATGGATAGTCTTTTCATCATCATAACCCCCGTTGGGGACACTTTGTCAGAATGATAGTTTGAGCCCCGCCCGGACTTGCCGTGGGACGTCGTAGTTGTTGGGATCGTTTTCACGAAGACGATACTTCTGCTCGCCGGACAGCCCGCTGGTGTCGTGTGTCTCATCATATGCCTCGCGAAATTGCTGACCTTCGCCGGTCTCAAGCCAACCGGTGGAATTCGGGAGACCTGTCGACTGGAAGACAGCGAGGATGTTCTCCGCATCGAAGAGATTGATCACCCAGAGCGAGAATTCCAAGCGCGACCCTGCCAGCATGAAGGACTTTGTCGCTTTGAGATCTGTCTGCATCCGCCAGCCGGAATAGCGCGAATTCACAGCGCCCTCAAGTGGGCCGCGATTGCTGGCCAGAGTCACTTCGTTCCACACACCGGTCGGGGTAAAGGGAAAACCTGATCCGGCCTGAAACGTCATATTGAAACCGGTGTTGGCCAAGGGACGGAATTCTCCGAATTGCGGTCCTTCCGCTTCACCGAACTGCACGTCAAATATCCCGACAAACTTGTGACGCTGATCGTGATCCAATGGACTTGGTGTCAGCGGCTTGTCGCCGGCGGCCCAAGCAATATTGCTCTGAGTATTCGGGGTCGATCCAGTACCCGTCGCCTCAGACAACGCGTACGAGGCCTGGAAACCTACATTGCGCGTCCGCTGCATGTCGAAACGGAATTCGACACCTTTGATTGTTCCAAAGTCTGAGTTGCGATACGTCGAGAATGAGTATGGGTCGGCTTGCTGGTTGATGACCTGTGTCAAGTCCTTGACATCTTTGTAGTACGCCGTGACATCGAATGAAGAATTGTCACTGACCTGACGAGTCCACCCCATCTCATACGCGGTCGTCTTCTCTGGTCGTAGATTGGGATTCCCGAATGGAAAGAAGTATCCGCCATTCTTGATCTTGTACTCGAGGAATTCGTAGGATACATACAGGTTTTGCAGATCGGGACGTTGCATGAATCGGCCGTACGAAGCATGAAAGACTGATCCATCAGCCACTGGGAACGCGATGCCAATACGTGGCGATAACGCAGTCTCGGGACGGCTGTCCTCGAGATCGTCAGCATCCAATTCCTGCGCCTTCTGTTCCTGCTCCGG